>NZ_CP059195.1:356030-630624 GCF_014251695.1 Blattabacterium cuenoti
TTAAATATAGAAAAACTTCTAGCCTAATCTTCATTAAAATTTTTTAATAAGAAAAAAACTCTAAAAAAGAGATGTTCCAGCCGCACCTTCCGGTACGGCTACCTTGTTACGACTTAGCCCCAGTTATCGATTTTACCTTAAGCAGCTCCTTTTATGGTCACCGATTTCAGGTCCCCCCGACTTCCATGGCTTGACGGGCGGTGTGTACAAGGCCCGGGAACGTATTCACCGCATCATGGCTGATATGCGATTACTAGCGATTCCAACTTCATAGAGTCGAGTTGCAGACTCCAATCCGAACTGAGATCGGCTTTTAGAGATTAGCTTCTAGTCACCCAGTAGCAACCCTTTGTACCGACCATTGTAGCACGTGTGTAGCCCAAGATATAAGAGCCGTGATGATTTGACGTCATCCCCACCTTCCTCTCGACTTACGTCGGCAGTCTTGTTAGAGTCCCCGACATTATTCGCTGGCAACTAACAATAAGGGTTGCGCTCGTTGAGGGACTTAACCCAACACCTCACGGCACGAGCTGACGACAACCATGCAGCATCTTGTACTCCGTCCGAAGACTAAACTATTTCTAGCTTATTCGTAGTACATTTAAACCTTGGTAAGGTTCCTCGCGTATCATCGAATTAAACCACATGCTCCACCGCTTGTGCGGGCCCCCGTCAATTCCTTTGAGTTTCAGCCTTGCGACCGTACTCCCCAGGTGGATCACTTATCACTTTCGCTTAGTCACTGAAATAAATCCAACAACTAGTGATCATCGTTTACGGCGTGGACTACCAGGGTATCTAATCCTGTTTGCTCCCCACGCTTTCGTGCCTCAGCGTCAGTATAGACTTAGTAACCTGCTTTCGCGATCGGTGTTCTGTGTGATATCTATGCATTTCACCGCTACACCACACATTCCAGCTACTCCAATCTCACTCAAGTCTATCAGTATCAATAGCCATTTTAACAGTTAAGCTGTAATATTTCACTACTGACTTAATAAACCGCCTACGCACCCTTTAAACCCAATAAATCCGGATAACGCTTGTGTCCTCCGTATTACCGCGGCTGCTGGCACGGAGTTTGCCGACACTTATTCGTATAGTACATTCACAATTCCTATCACGTAAGAATCTTTATTCCTAAACAAAAGCAGTTTACAACCCGTAAGGCATTCTTCCTGCACGCGGCGTGGCTGGTTCAGAGTTTCCTCCATTGACCAATATTCCTCACTGCTGCCTCCCGTAGGAGTCTGGTCCGTGTCTCAGTACCAGTGTGGGGGATCACCCTCTCAGGCCCCCTACCGATCATTGTCTTGGTTAGCCATTACCTAACCAACTAACTAATCGGACGCACGCCCATCTTTTGCCGTATTTCTACTTTAATAATAAAATCATGCGATTCCATTATGCTATAGAATATTAATCCAAGTTTCCTCAGGCTATTTTCTAGCAAAAGGTAGATTACGTACGTGTTACGCACCCGTTCGCCGGTCGCCATCAAAATTTATATAAAATATAAATTTCATGTTGCCCCTCGACTTGCATGTGTTAAGCCCGCCGCTAGCGTTCATCCTGAGCCAGGATCAAACTCTCCGTTGTAAAAAAAAATTAATATCAAATACACAAAACCTTATTAAAAAAAATCCTGAAATATCAGGTCTAGAAGCTTTTTTATGCTTTTATGCAAAGAACAATAAATGTTATTATTAAAATAGCAATTATACATTTTTTTTTTCAAAAAAAAAGTTTTCAATAAAAATAAATATATATAATTTTACATCATAACATAATATGATGTATAAATTTACTAATTCATCAATATGAGAACTTCAGATTTTGATTTTATGTCTCCTTTACATCTTCTTGCTAAATTTCCCATACAAGAAAGAGATGAATCTAAATTAATGATTATTCATAGAAAAAATAAAAAAATAGAACATAAATTATTTAAAAATTTACATGAATATTTTGAAGAAGGAGACACCCTTATTCTTAATAATACAAAAGTATTTCCTGCAAGATTATTTGGAAATAAAGAAAAAACAGAAGCTAAAATAGAAGTTTTTTTGCTTAGAGAATTAGATCCAAAAGATAGAACATGGGATGTTTTAGTAGATCCAGCAAGAAAAGTAAGAGTGGGAAATAAATTAAATTTTGGTTTTGGATTAACAGGAGAAGTAATAGATAATACTACTTCCAGAGGAAGAATTTTACAACTTAATTTTAATGGTAATCATGAAGAACTTATTAAAAAAATAAAAGAATTAGGAAAAACACCTTTACCTAAATACATTAATAGACAACCGGAAAAAAACGATGAAAAACGTTATCAAACTATATATGCAAAAAAAGAGGGATCTGTAGCTGCTCCTACAGCAGGATTGCATTTTTCTAAACATTTATTGAAAAAATTAGAAATAAAAGGAATAAATTTAGCAGAAATAACTTTACATTTAGGATTAGGAAGTTTTTTACCTGTAGAAGTAGAAGATATATCAAAACATAAAATGGATTCTGAAAAATGTTCTATCAATGAAAATACATGTAAGATAGTAAATCTTGCTATACAAAAAAAAAAAAGAATTTGTGCAATTGGAACTTCTTCTATGAGAGCTATTGAAAGTTCTGTTTCTTCAAATAAAAATTTGAATCCATTTTCCGGATGGACTAATAAATTTATTTTTCCTCCTTATAATTTTAGTATAGCTAATTCTATGATTACAAATTTTCATATGCCAAAATCTACATTACTCATGATGACGGTTGCTTTTGCAGGTTTTGATCTAATAATGAAAGCATACAAAATAGCAATAGAAAAAAAATACAGATTTTATTCTTATGGAGATACTATGTTAATATTATAAATAAAAATCATAATATATCATCTACGATATTATGAAAATCATTTTAGAAAAAATAAAAATTACTATAAAAGAAGAAATAAAAGAATTTGAAAAACAATTTGAAAATGTAATTAAAAACAGCAATATTCCTCTTATAGATAATATAACAAGTTATATTATTCATAGAAAAGGAAAATTAATTCGTCCTATATTTATTCTTCTAATAGCTAAAATGTTAGGTGCCGACACTTATTCGTATAGTACATTCACAATTCCTATCACGTAAGAATCTTTATTCCTAAACAAAAGCAGTTTACAACCCGTAAGGCATTCTTCCTGCACGCGGCGTGGCTGGTTCAGAGTTTCCTCCATTGACCAATATTCCTCACTGCTGCCTCCCGTAGGAGTCTGGTCCGTGTCTCAGTACCAGTGTGGGGGATCACCCTCTCAGGCCCCCTACCGATCATTGTCTTGGTTAGCCATTACCTAACCAACTAACTAATCGGACGCACGCCCATCTTTTGCCGTATTTCTACTTTAATAATAAAATCATGCGATTCCATTATGCTATAGAATATTAATCCAAGTTTCCTCAGGCTATTTTCTAGCAAAAGGTAGATTACGTACGTGTTACGCACCCGTTCGCCGGTCGCCATCAAAATTTATATAAAATATAAATTTCATGTTGCCCCTCGACTTGCATGTGTTAAGCCCGCCGCTAGCGTTCATCCTGAGCCAGGATCAAACTCTCCGTTGTAAAAAAAAATTAATATCAAATACACAAAACCTTATTAAAAAAAATCCTGAAATATCAGGTCTAGAAGCTTTTTTATGCTTTTATGCAAAGAACAATAAATGTTATTATTAAAATAGCAATTATACATTTTTTTTTTCAAAAAAAAAGTTTTCAATAAAAATAAATATATATAATTTTACATCATAACATAATATGATGTATAAATTTACTAATTCATCAATATGAGAACTTCAGATTTTGATTTTATGTCTCCTTTACATCTTCTTGCTAAATTTCCCATACAAGAAAGAGATGAATCTAAATTAATGATTATTCATAGAAAAAATAAAAAAATAGAACATAAATTATTTAAAAATTTACATGAATATTTTGAAGAAGGAGACACCCTTATTCTTAATAATACAAAAGTATTTCCTGCAAGATTATTTGGAAATAAAGAAAAAACAGAAGCTAAAATAGAAGTTTTTTTGCTTAGAGAATTAGATCCAAAAGATAGAACATGGGATGTTTTAGTAGATCCAGCAAGAAAAGTAAGAGTGGGAAATAAATTAAATTTTGGTTTTGGATTAACAGGAGAAGTAATAGATAATACTACTTCCAGAGGAAGAATTTTACAACTTAATTTTAATGGTAATCATGAAGAACTTATTAAAAAAATAAAAGAATTAGGAAAAACACCTTTACCTAAATACATTAATAGACAACCGGAAAAAAACGATGAAAAACGTTATCAAACTATATATGCAAAAAAAGAGGGATCTGTAGCTGCTCCTACAGCAGGATTGCATTTTTCTAAACATTTATTGAAAAAATTAGAAATAAAAGGAATAAATTTAGCAGAAATAACTTTACATTTAGGATTAGGAAGTTTTTTACCTGTAGAAGTAGAAGATATATCAAAACATAAAATGGATTCTGAAAAATGTTCTATCAATGAAAATACATGTAAGATAGTAAATCTTGCTATACAAAAAAAAAAAAGAATTTGTGCAATTGGAACTTCTTCTATGAGAGCTATTGAAAGTTCTGTTTCTTCAAATAAAAATTTGAATCCATTTTCCGGATGGACTAATAAATTTATTTTTCCTCCTTATAATTTTAGTATAGCTAATTCTATGATTACAAATTTTCATATGCCAAAATCTACATTACTCATGATGACGGTTGCTTTTGCAGGTTTTGATCTAATAATGAAAGCATACAAAATAGCAATAGAAAAAAAATACAGATTTTATTCTTATGGAGATACTATGTTAATATTATAAATAAAAATCATAATATATCATCTACGATATTATGAAAATCATTTTAGAAAAAATAAAAATTACTATAAAAGAAGAAATAAAAGAATTTGAAAAACAATTTGAAAATGTAATTAAAAACAGCAATATTCCTCTTATAGATAATATAACAAGTTATATTATTCATAGAAAAGGAAAATTAATTCGTCCTATATTTATTCTTCTAATAGCTAAAATGTTAGGAGATATACAAAAAAAAACATATCATACTGCTTGTTTAATTGAATTAATACATACAGCAACACTTGTACACGATGATGTAATAGATAATAGTTCTCTTCGTCGTGGTTCTTTTTCTATTAACGCTATATGGAAAAATAAAATAGCTGTTTTAATTGGAGATTATTTATTATCTAAAAGTCTTTTAATTGCTACAAATAATAATTATTATGATTTACTTAAAGTAGTATGTAAAACTATAGAAAACATGAGTTTAGGTGAATTATTACAAATTGAAAAAACTAAAAATTTAAATATTACTGAAAAAATTTACAATCAAATTATTTATCATAAAACAGCAAGTTTAATCGCTGCTTCTTGTGAAGCTGGAGCACGTTCAGTTAATACTGACGAAAAAACTGCCTTAAAAATGAGAAAATTTGGAACTCTTACAGGTATAGCTTTTCAAATTAAAGATGATTTATTTGACTATGAAAATAAAAATGAAAGTAACACTGGGAAACCTGTAGGAATAGATTTAAGAGAAAAAAAAATAACACTTCCACTTATTTATGCTATTCAAAAAGCTTCTAAAAAAGATCAAAAATGTATGTTACATTACATAGAAAATTATGATGAAGAAAAAAGATATAAAATCATTAATTATGTAAAAAAATATGGAGGATTAGAATATGCTACTCAAAAAATGATTAAACTTCGTAATAATGCATTAAAAATTTTAGAATTTTATCCAGAAGGAAAAATAAAAGAGGCATTAAAAATAATGGTAAATTTTGTTGTGGAAAGAAATCAATAAATACAATTTTAAGAATAAAATTTTCATGAAAAAAAATTTAGTAATTGTAGAATCCCCTACTAAAGCTCATACAATACAAACATTTCTTGGAAAAGATTATTATGTAGTATCCAGTTATGGACATATTATAGATTTACCAGAAAAAAAAATAGGAATTGAAATTCAAGATAATTTTAAACCTAATTATGTAATAATATCCAAAAAAAAAAAAATAATTCAAAATCTTAAAACATTAATAAAAAATTACGAAATTATTTGGTTAGCTTCTGATGAAGATCGTGAAGGGGAAGCTATAGCTTATCAAATTTATAAGATATTCAATATTCCTGATAAAAAATATAGAAGAATCGTTTTTCACGAAATTACAAAAAAAGCAATTTTTAAAGCAATAGAGAACCCAAGATTAATCAATTACAATTTAGTTTACGCTCAACAAGCTAGACGAATTATAGATAGATTAGTTGGATTTCAATTGTCTCCTATTTTATGGAAAAAAATTAATACTGGTCTTTCTGCAGGAAGAGTTCAATCTATTACTGTAAAACTTATAGTAGAACAAGAAAAAAAAATTCAAAATTTGATTCCTTCTACAGTTTACCAATTATATGGACTTTTTACTAATTCTGAACTTAAAACAACTATCAATGCTAAATTTGAAAAAAAAATAAAAAATAAAAAAAAAATAAAAAATATTTTAACATCATGTATTAATAGTACTTTTATAATTAATAAAATTATTATAAAACAAGAAAAAAAAAATCCTCCTCCTCCATTTACTACTTCGACTTTACAACAAGAAGCTTGTAATAAATTAAATTTTTCTATATCTAAGACAATGTTTTTAGCTCAAAAACTGTATGAAAAAGGATTTATTACATATATTCGAACAGATAGTACAAATTTATCAAAAACTATACTATTAGATATAAAAAATTTTATACTTTCCTCATATGGAAAAAAATATTTATCTATCAAAAAATTTTCAAAAGAAAAGAATAGCTTATCCCAAGAAGCACATGAAGCAATCCATCCTACTATTATCAATTTTAACGAAGATTATTTAAATTCTTTAGATCTATTTCAAAAACGTCTTTACAAACTTATATGGAAACGAACAATTATAGGACAAATGACAAATGCTATTTTTGAAAAAAAATATATTTATATTAAATCTTCTCATTTAGAAAATCTTTTTATTTGGATAAAAAAAACTGTTTTATTTGATGGATTTACAAAAATATTAAATAAAGAAAAAGAAGAAAAACTTAATATTTTATCAATAAAAAAAGGTCTTTTTTTAAAAAGAAAAGAAATAATAGCAAAACCAATTATTGAAAATCATCTATATAGATACAATGAAGCTGGTTTAGTCAAAAAATTAGAACAATTAGGGATAGGAAGACCTTCTACTTATGTTCCTATAATTTCTACTATTAAAAAAAGAAATTATGTTGGTATACAAAAAATTTCAAAAAAAATAGAAATGCGTGAAATTTTTTTTTTAAAAGGTGATTTCATTACTGAAAAAAATGATGAAATTTTAGAAATAGAAAAAAATAAATTTTTTCCTACAGAAATAGGAATTTTAACTACTGATTTTTTAAAGAAAAATTTTCATGAAATAATGAATTATGATTTCACTGCAAATTTAGAAAAGGACTTTGATAATATAGCTAAGGGAAAACAATCTTGGATCAAAATTCTTGAAAATTTTTATAACAAATTTAACAAAAAAATACAATATGTTAAAAAATATGTCAATAAAATTCATAAAGAATATTTTCTTGGAAAGGATCCAAAATCTAATAAAAAAGTTTTTTCTAAAATAGCTAAATATGGTCCGATTGTTCAGATGGGAGAATTTTATGACAAAGAAAAACCAAAATTCTCACCTTTATTAATAAATAAACAAAAAATAGAAACAATTTCTCTTACAGAAGCTTTAAAACTTCTTGATTTACCCAAATTATTAGGAGTATTTGAAAAAGAAAAAATTTTATTGAAAATAAATAAATATAATATTTACATTAAACATAATAATAAATCAATTCCAATTGATGAAAAATTATTTTTTAATAATTTATTAAATTTAGAACAAGCCATTAACATTATCATTGAAAATAGAAATAAAATAAACTGAATAATTCAATATATTTAGTTTTTTAGCTATCAAAATATCTTTGATTTAAATAAGTAGTAGGATAAGCCTGATCATGTCCTGTACGTCTAATATGATCTAAATATTTTTGAATATAAGATAAAGCTTTAACTCTATCAGATAAAGACATACGATTCCATATATTTTCAGCCATTTTTTTTTTTCCAACTTTATATTTATAATCTGTCCAAAAACGATTAAAGGATAAATCAGTAGGAATTTCTTCTATGGAAAAAGTAGCTTTAGAATTTCTCATTTTATTTATAATAGACTCATTATAAGGTAAAAATTTTCCTATCCATATATAATGAGATAAAGAAAGATTTTCAGGAAAAATAATTTCTCTTAAAAAACCATTCAAATCATATTTAAATATGATATCTCCAGATACTAAACGACTTCTAAATATATATTGTTTACCTTTCATTATTATTGATTTCATCAATATTAACTAACATTTTTAATGCATTAACTCAACTATTATTACGAATAATTGTTTTATTTAATGATGAAATTTTCAATTTTAAAAAAAGTATTTAGATATAGTTTATGTTGTTTAAGATTGAATTATTATAAATTTTAATCAGATTGTACAGGTTATATATAATAATTGTTCCTAACATTTTTCATAAACTCCATAATAGAAGTTATGGATTTTTATTTTTAAAATAATAGATTTATTATATCTTTTTTCATATAATTTTAACATTTTAAATTCTAATATGTTATATATTGTTCCTACTCCTATAGGAAATTTAGAAGATTTTACTTTCAGAAGTTTACGAGTTTTAAAAGAGGTCGATCTTATTTTAGTAGAGAGTTATAAAGTATCTAAAAAATTATTAAATTTTTATCATATTAAAAATCATTTAAATAAATATCATATTTATAATGAACATAAAATTATTCCTTCTCTTATAAAAAAAATTAAAAAAGGAAAAAAATTGGCACTAATATCCAATGCAGGAACTCCAAGCATATCTGATCCAGGTTTTTTACTTATAAGATCTTGTATTCAAGCTTCTATTCCTATAGAATGTTTACCGGGACCTACAGCTTTTATTCCAGCATTAGTTTGTTCGGGGCTTTCTACTAATGAATTTATTTTCATTGGTTTTTTACCTAAAAAAAAAAGAAAAATTAAATTAGAAAATTTATCAAAAGAAAATAGAACTATTATCTTTTATGAATCGCCTCATAGATTATTACAAACATTAAACGATATGAAATATTTTTTTGGATCAAAAAGAAATATAGTTATATGTAAAGAAATATCCAAATATTTTCAAAATATATCAAGAGGAAATATAGAAAAAATGATTTTATATTTTAAAAATGTTAAAAAAATATTAGGAGAATATACTATCATCATCGAAAAAAATTCTAAAAAATAATTAAACATATTTTTTTTTCACTAGAAATTCTGCAATTTGAATAGCATTAGTTGCTGCTCCTTTACGAAGATTATCTGCTACTATCCAAATATTTATAGAATTTTGAAATGAAAAATCTTCTCGTATCCTACCTACAAAAACTTCATCTTTTCCATGAGCATATAATGGCATTGGATAAATATTTTTTTTGGGAGAATCTTTAACTATTATTCCTTTTGTTTTCAATAATATTTCATGTATACGATTTATGCTGGGTTTTTTTTTAAATGTGATGTTTACACTTTCTGAATGTCCTCCTATAACAGGAACACGTACGGAAGTAGCTGTTATTGCTATATTATAATCACCTATTATTTTTTTTGTTTCATTCATTAATTTTATTTCTTCTATTGTATATCCTTTATCTGTAAATTGATCACAATGAGGTAAAACATTTTGATAAATAGGATATGGATATACTTTTAAAGAAAAATTTCCATTTTTTTCTTGATATAATTGATCTAAAGCTTTTTTTCCAGTTCCCGTTACTGATTGATAAGTTGATACAATTACTCTACTGATTTTATACTCTATATGTAACGGAAATAACACCATCACTAATTGTATTGTAGAACAATTCGGGTTAGCTATGATTTTATCTTTTTTAGATAAACAAGAAGCATTAATTTCAGGAATAATTAATTTTTTGCTAGAATCCATTCTCCATGCGGAAGAATTATCAATAACTATAGTCCCTATATCTGAAAATTTTGGAGCCCATTCTTTTGATATATAAGACCCTGCTGAAAATAAAACAATATCAGGCTTTTTTAAAAATAAATCATATATATTAATTACTTTATATACTTTTTTTTTAAAAAAAAATTCCTTACCTACAGATTTTTTAGATGCGGCAAGATATAACATTTTTAATGGAAAATTTCTCTTTTCTAAAAGATTAATCATTACACGACCTACCATACCAGTCACACCAACTATTCCTAATTTCATTTTATACGAATTTTTTTTAAAAACTTAATTTTCCATGATATTAATAGAATAAAGTTAGGTAAAATAATGAAAAAAGGAAAAATGATTATTTTATCAGGTCCTTCTGGATCTGGAAAAACTACTATTTCACATTGTTTACTTTCAAAATTTCCGGAATTAAAATTTTCTGTTTCATGTACTACACGGTCCATTAGAAATCATGAAATACATGGAAAAGATTATTATTTTTTGTCTACAAATTCTTTCATTTCTAAAATAGAAAAATATCAATTTGTAGAATGGGAAGAAGTATATCCTAAATTGTTTTATGGAACTTTAAAAAATGAAATTTCCAAAATTTGGAAATCAAATCAACATATATTATTTGATATAGATGTGAAAGGAGGATTAAATTTAAAAAAAAAATATCCCAATAATTCTTTATCCATATTTATAATGGTAAATTCTATAAAAATTTTAAAAGAAAGATTGATAACAAGATGTCATAAAAATTTAGATAAAAACGATATCAATATTCGTATAAATAAAGCTAAAAAAGAAAATAATTATGCAAAATTATTTGATTTTGTTTTGTCAAATATTGATTTATATAAAACAAAAAAACAAGCCATTCAAATAGTTTCTAATTTTATTAATGAAAAATAATAATCGGGGTGACTGGATTTGAACCAGTGACCACACGCCCCCCAGACGTGGACTCTAACCAATCTGAGCTACACCCCGACTGACTAACTCCTCAGGCTGGATTCGAACCAGCGACTCCCTGATTAACAGTCAGGTGCTCTAACCAACTGAGCTACTGAGGATTTTAGGTATTTTTTCGATTCTTATTTTATGTTTTCCTCCCTCAAAATTTGTTTCCAAAAATGTTCCTACAATTTTTAAAATTTTATTTTTATCTATAAAACGTGCTGGTATACTAATAATATTAGCATTATTATGTTTTCTAGCTAAAATCGCAATTTCTTTTTTCCACACTAAAGCCGCACGGATTTTTTTATATTTATTAGCTATCATAGCAGCTCCATTTCCACTTCCACATATAATAATTCCAAAATTTGCTTTTCCTTGATTTACGAATTCTGCAGTCGGATGAATATAGTCTGGATAATCAACATCTTTTCCATATTCAGAAAATCCAAAATCTTTTATTTGGTATCCTTTTTTAATTAAAAAATTATTTATTGCATATTTATAATGTACTCCTGTGTGATCAGATCCTATTGCTATTAGCATTATATTTTTACAAACAAAGAAACAATAAATATACATTTAAAATTTAATTTTTTTTAAAAATAAAGTACTTTTGTATATGGAATTATATTATCTATAATGAACAAAATCAAAACTATTAACGATTTTGATTTTAAAAATCAAACAGCTCTAATAAGAGTTGATTTTAACGTCCCTATAAATGAATTATCTGAAATTACAGATGATACACGTATTCAATGTACTATTCCTACTATTCAAAAAATTATTTCTGAAAAAGGAAAAATTGTTCTTATCTCTCATTTTGGAAGACCAAAAGGAGTCCCTTCAAAAATTTATTCTTTAAAATTTTTAACTGATTATTTATCTAAAAAATTAAAAATTTCTGTAAATTTTTGTGAAAATTGCATAGGAAAAACAGTAATAAAAAAAGTTAAAAAATTAAAAAATGGTGAAATTTTATTATTGGAAAATTTACGTTTTTACAAAGAAGAAGAAAAAGAGGATGAAAATTTTGCTTATGAACTATCAAAATTAGGAGATATATACATAAATGATGCTTTTGGGGTAGTACATCGTTCCCATGCATCTATTACAATTCTTCCAAAGTTTTTTGGGGAAAAAAAATGTATTGGTCTTCTTATGAAAAAAGAAATTCAATATATAGATCAATTTTTATCTAGAAAAAATGAAAAACCTATTACTGTTATATTAGGGGGAGCAAAAATTTCTTCTAAAATAGAAATTATTGAAACTATTATTAATTTTGCAGATTATATTCTAATAGGAGGAGGAATGTCTTTTTCTTTTATTAAAAAAGAAGGAGGAAAAATAGGAGATTCTATAATTGAAAACAATAAAATTATCGAAAATACATTAAAAACAATTTTTAATAAGTATCAAAATAAAATGAAGATGTTACATCTTCCAAAAGATGTAATAATCGCTGATTCTTTCAATAACAATGCCAATACTAAAATTGTCCCTATTCATTCGATTCCAAACGGATGGATGGGATTAGATATAGGTCCTGTTTCTATTAAAACATTTTGTAAAATTATAGAAAAATCCAAAACCATTTTTTGGAATGGCCCTCTAGGCGTTTTTGAATTTTCCAATTTTTCTTTAGGAACTAGATCCATAGCAAAAGCTATTGCAAATATAACTGGAAAAGGAGCTTTTTCTTTAGTAGGAGGAGGAGATTCAATAGCTTCATTAAAAATGGAAAACTGCGAAAAAAAAATAAGTTATTTATCAACTGGAGGAGGTGCTATGTTAGCTAGTTTGAAAAATGAAATTTTACCCGGAATCAAAGCGATCAAATTGTAATTGTGAAAATCAATTCCAAGGTTTTTAATTATATTTGTTTTATAAATGTAATATTTTTAATTTTTAAAAAAATTGCTATGTCATTTAAACTTCCAAAATTATTTTATTCATATAAAGATTTTGAACCTTATATAGATAGAAAAACCATGAATATTCATTATAATAAACATCATGCTAATTACACTAATAATCTAAATAAGGCTATTTTAAATACAAATATGATAAATTTTTCCATAACAAAAATTTTAAAAATAGCACATGTTGAATCTCCAATAATACGTAATAATAGTGGGGGTTTTTACAATCACAATCTTTTTTGGGAAATATTAATCCCTAATATAAAATATGTTCATCCAAGTTCAGATTTAAATGATATTTTAAATAAAAATTTTAATTCTTTTGATTCTTTTAAAGAAACTTTTTCTAAAGTTGCAGCTAATCATTTTGGTTCTGGATGGGTTTGGTTATGCGTAAAAGAAGAAAAATTAACAATTTGTTCCACAGGGAATCAAGATAACCCTCTTATGTGTGGTATGGGTTGTGAAGGGGTTCCAATACTAGGATTAGATCTTTGGGAACATGCTTATTATCTACAATATCAAAATCGTCGTTTAGATTACATATCTTCTTTTTGGAAGATCGTGAATTGGATTCAGGTAGAAGAAAATTACAAAAAAGCTATGAAAAAATAATATTTTTTTCATGGGAAAAATCGTATTAGAAAATATAAAGTTATTTGGATTTCATGGATGTATGCCTGAAGAAAAATACATAGGATCTCATTATACAATCAATTTAGAAATTGAATTTGATTTTAATCAAGCATCTATTAACGATGATTTATCCAAAACTATTAATTATGTAGATTTATATTACATTGTAAAAGAAGAAATGAACATTAATTCAAAATTAATTGAACATTTAGCAGAAAGAATAATTCAAAGGATTAAAAAATACAAAAAACCTTTAGTAAAATATACAAAAGTTAAAATTTGTAAGGAAAATCCTCCATTACAAGGATATGTAGATAGAGTATGTATAATTTTAGATGATTATTAATGGCACTGTGGCCGAGTGGAAAGGCAGAGGTCTGCAAAACCTTTTATAGCGGTTCGATTCCGCTCGGTGCCTTATATTAATTTTATGTATACACTTACGATTTTAAAATTAAAAAATTAACTCTATTGGATAAAAAAAAAGGATGAAGATAAATAATATTCTGATTTCACAACCTCTTAATAGTGCATCTAATGCCCCATATATAAAACTTAGCATGAATAAAAATGTAAATATCGATTTCCGATCTTTTATAGAAGTAAAAGGGGTATCATCCAGTGATGTAAGAAAACAAAAAATTAATTTTTCTGATTTTACTGTCGTTCTTTTTATCAGTAAAAAATCCGTAGATCATTATTTTAGGTTAGCAGAATTGATGCGTTTCAAAGTTCCTATTTCTATGAAATATATTTGTCAAACAGAAACTGTAGCATATTATTTGCAAAAATATATTGTATTTAGAAAAAGAAAAATTCATATTGGAAATAAATCATTTCAAGATATACTTCCTTATGTTATAAAACATTCCAAAGAAAAATTTCTTTTACCTTCTTCGGATATATTAAAACCAGAAATTCCTGACATATTAAATAAACAAAATATTTTTTGGAAAAGAGTTATTTTATATAAAACTACTTTTAGCGATTTATCCGATTTAAAAAATATATACTATGATATTTTAGTTTTTTTTAGTCCAGTAGAAATAAAATCTTTATTTGATAATTTTCCTAATTTTGATCAAAATAATATTAAAATTGCTACTTTTGGAAAAAATACTTTTAATGCAGCTTATAAAGCTGGATTAAACATTGATATAAAAGTTCCAACACCAGAATTCCCCTCTATGGCTATGGCTTTGGAAAAATATATTAAAAAACTAAATATAATCAGATATTAAAAATTTTTATATAGTATTCATTCCTCCCTCCCTACTTATTTTATCTATTTTAATAATTTTTGATATTTCCAATCAATATAATTATTCTACTGTTACTGATTTTGCTAAATTTCTTGGTTGATCTACGTTTTCTCCACGTATATAAGCAATTTGATAAGCTAATAATTGAAGAGGAATAACAGTTACTAATGGGCTAAGTATTTCAGAAATATTTGGTATTTTTATCACATGATCTGCTAACATACTAACTTGAATATCTCCTTCATTAATTATAGCTATAACTTTTCCTTTTCTCGCTTTAATTTCTTGAATATTTCCAATAATTTTATTATAACATCCTTTTTTTGTAGCAATAATTACCACTGGAAAATTTTCATCAATTAAGGCTATAGGACCATGCTTCATTTCTGCCGCAGGATAACCTTCCGCATGGATATAAGATATTTCTTTTAATTTTAAAGCTCCTTCTAAAGCTACCGGAAAATTAATTCCTCTACCTAAATAAAGAAAATTATTTACATCATGATACATTTTAGATATTCGTTTTATAGTATCATCTATTCTTAAAGTAAAATCAATTTTTTCTGGAATAGATCCAAGTTCTTTACATAATAATTTATAGCGAGAATCATTTATTGTAGATCTATGTTTTCCTATAATCAAAGCTAACAAAATAAGAACTGTAATTTGTGCTGTAAAAGCTTTTGTAGAAGCTACCCCAATTTCAGGGCCTGCATGTGTATAAGCACCTGCATCTACATTTCGTGCAATAGATGAGCCAACAACATTACAAATTCCAAATATAAAAGCTCCTTTTTTTTTTGCTAATTTCAAAGCCGCTAAAGTATCGGCTGTTTCTCCAGATTGGGAAATTACAATAATAACATCTCTTTTTTTTATAATAGGATTCCTATACCGAAATTCAGAAGCGTACTCTACCTCTACTGGAATACGAGCAAGTTCTTCTAATAAATATTCACCGATTAAGCTCGCATGCCATGAGCTTCCACATCCTATTATAGTTATACATTTAGCATTTATAAAAATATCTTTATTAGATTCAATTCCATTAATACAAATAATTTTTTCCGGAATTAATAATCTACCTCGTAGAGTGTCCAAAATTCTTTTAGGTTGTTCATGTATTTCTTTTAACATGAAATATTTATATTCCCCTTTTTCAATTTCTTTTAAATTAATTTTAAGTTTTTTAATAATTGGATTCAATCTATGATTATCTATAATCTTCCTAAGATCTAGCTCTTTTCCTTTTTTAAGAATAGCCATTTCCCCATCTTTTAAATAAAGAACATTTTTGGTATAATCTATAAAAGAAATGGGATCAGATGCAACAAAAAATTCTTTTTCATTAATTCCTAAAGACAAAGGACTTCCTAATTTTGCAATAATAACTGTTTCTGGGTGAGATTTTTCTATTACAGCAATAGAATAGGCCCCTACAATTTCATTTAAAGAAATTCTTACTGCTTCTTCTAAAGATAATTTATTTTCTATTTTAAGATACTCAATCAAATTAACAAGAACCTCTGTATCTGTTTTACTTTTAAAAGTAAAACCATTTTTCAATAAAATAATTTTAATAGCATAGTAATTTTCTATAATTCCATTATGAATCATAACAAGTTCATTGGAATTAGAAACATGAGGATGAGCATTAATATCATCTGGAATTCCATGAGTAGCCCATCTTGTGTGACCTATCCCTGTTGTTCCTTTAATTTGTATTTTACAGGAAAAAATTTTTTTTTCCAATTCATATACTCTTCCTTTGGTCTTACATAAATTATATCCATTCTCATAAAAAACAGCAATACCCGAACTATCATATCCTCTATATTCCAATTTTTTTAATCCACTAATGAGAATAGGGTAAGCGTCTTTATAACCCAAATAACCAATTATACCACACATTACAGATAAAATTATAAGTTTTTATCTATTTAATTTATCTGTTCTAAAACAGTTTTTTTATAAAATTGTTGATAAATGGTTTCTATTTCTTCTACAGGATAATATTTTAATACTAACAATTTGTTAATTTTTATATAATTTTCTATTTTTTCAGGAAAAATCTGATCACCTTTTATAATAGCATCCGAAAAATACATACATAATTTGATTAGATTAAAATAATTTGGATTTTCTAATAATTTTAATTTTATAGATTTTATGCCATCAAATTTTATTTTTTGAAGAATGTCTTTGTTTAAAAATCCTTTAAAAGGTTTATTGTAAATAGATACAACAATTTTTACATTTTGGTACACTGGATCATTTTTGTAAAAATTTTTAATATATAAAGGAATAAAAGAACTTATCCATCCATAAATATGAATAATATCAGGTTTCCAATTTAATTTTTTTACAGTTTCTAAAACACCTTTTGTAAAAAATAAAGCTCTCTCATCATTATCCAGAAAGAAAACTCCATTTTCATCTTCATCTATTGCCTTTCTTTTGAAATATTCTTCATTATCTATAAAATAAACTTGTAATCTAGCATCAGGAATGGATGCTACTTTTAATAATAAAGGTTGATCAATATCATTTATTGTTAAGTTCATGCCTGATAAACGAATCACTTCATGTAGTTGATGTCTTCTTTCATTAATTACTCCAAAACGTGGCATAAATATACGTACATCACTTCCTATTGATTGCATAAATTTAGCAGCTTTCAGTACCGATAAAGATATCGGATTCTCTGAAGAAAAGGGAAATAAATCCGAAGAAACATATAATATACGTTTATCTGTCATCTTAGATTAGAGTTATTTTATTTTTTTATATACAGTAAAAAAACGGATCATTGCAAATATAATAAATAATATCCTAAGTTTAATAACAAAAATATTAAGTAATTTCTTTGATTTAAAATCTTTAGATTGTAAATTTTTTTACTTTTTATAGATAAATATGTTTTTGTTATGAAAAAAGAAAGAAAAATAAGAAAAAAACATTATAATAATTTATCTACAGGATTTATTAAAATTACTAGTCATGGATATGCATTTGTCTATGTGGATGAATTTGAAAAAGATGTTTTTATCCCTAAAAATAAAACAAATAGAGCTTTAAAAGGAGATTTTGTTAAAATTAGATTTTATCATAATCGTAAAGGAATGAAAATGGAAGGAGAGGTATTAAAGGTAATCAAAAGAAAAACTAAACAATTTATCGGAATATTGAAATTGGACGTACAATCTGTCCAATCTAATAAATATGGAATAGTACATAATAATATTATTCATGTAGATATTTTAGTTCCAATCCAAAAATTAGAAAAATGTCATCATAATAATAAAGTATTAGTTCAAATTATATCATGGCCTAAAAAATTTAAAAATCCTTTGGGAAAAATAGTAAAAATATTTGGGCCTTCTGGGGAATATAAAACAGAAATTTTTTCTTTATTAGAAGAATATGGAATATCCTATAAATTTTCTGAAGAAATGGAAAATGAAGCTAAGAAGATTTTTTACAAAGAAATTTTAGATGTTAACTTCAGAAAAGATATGCGAGATGTTAATACTTTTACTATAGATCCTTTAAACGCTCAAGATTTTGATGATGCTCTTTCTATTAGAAAATTAAATTCTGATACTTGGGAAATAGGAGTACATATATCTGATGTATCACATTATATAAAAGAAGGAAGTTTATTAGATCAAGAAGCATATTCACGTGCTACATCTATTTATTTTGTAGGAGAAGTTATTCCAATGCTTCCAAAAATATTGTCTAATGATCTTTGCTCTTTGCAGCCAAAAAAAGATAAATTAAGTTTTTCCTATATTTTTAACATAGATAGTCGAGGAAGAATATTGAAAAATTGGTTTGGAAAAACCATAATACGATCTGATAAAAAATTTTCATATGATGAAGTTCAATGTATTATAGATCAAAAAAAAGGAGATTATTGCGAAGATATTTACAGATTATTTTTATTTTCTAAAATTTTAATTCAAAATAGATTAAAAAATGGAGCACTTTTTTTAGAAAAAGTAGAAATTAAGTTTCGTTTAGATGATAAAAATAATCCAATAGATTTATTATTGGAAAAAAATAATGATGCTCATCGTTTAATTGAAGAATTTATGTTACTAACTAATCGAAAAATATCTGAATTTGTTAGCTTAAATTTTGAGGGAATCCCTTCTAATAAATTTTATATTTACAGAGTCCACGATGTTCCTGATTTTCAGAAAATTTTTTTTCTTAAAAAAATTATAGAACCTTTAGGTTATTTTTTAGATTTAAAGAATTTAAAAAACTCTATTAATTATTTATTAAAACAGATTCGAGGAAAACCAGAACAAAATATGATTGAAAATTTAATTCTTAGAGCTATGAGTAAAGCAAAATATTCTACAAATAATATAGGACATTATGGTTTATCTTTTATTTATTATACTCATTTTACTTCTCCTATAAGAAGATATTCAGACATAATAGCTCATCGTTTATTATACCATTATTTAACAATAAATGATGAAATAAAAAATAAAAATGAAAAAAATAAATTGAATACAATAGAATTTTATGAAAAACAATCTCAATATTGTAGTTATAAAGAACGTTTAGTTATAGATGTAGAAAGAGAATTTTTAAAATATATACAAGTTAAATATATAAAAAAATTTATAGGAAAAGAATTTTATGGTATTATTACGGGATTTACTGATTGGAGTATTTATATTGATTTACTATTATTTCAAACTGAAGGAATGGTAAGATTACGTGATATTAAAGAAGATTCTTATATTTTAAATTCAAATAATTATAGTATAATTGGTAAAAAAAAAAGAAAAATATATCATTTAGGAGATAAAGTAAAAGTAAAACTTTTAGATGTTAATATAGAAAAAAAACAAATTACTCTTGACTGGATCAATGATATATTATAATATCTCATTTACACTCTAACAGCGGAAGGAACAAATATAGTGTAATCACCTCCATTTTTTATAACATCTCTCACTATATGAGAACTAATATGAGATTTTTCATGAGAAGAAAAAAGATAAACTGTTTCAATAATATGTTTTTTGTATAATTCTTTATTAATCAAAAATATATTTTTTTCAAGTTCGAAATCCAACTGATTTCGAATTCCTCTTAATAAAAATCTAGCTTTTTTTTTTATACAAAAAGAAATAGTTAATCCATTGAATGAATCAATTTCTATTTTTTGTGATAAACTTAAAAAAGTTTTTTCTATCCACTGTTTTCTCTTTTTAAGAGAAAACATATTTTTTTTTTTAAAATTTTTTCCAATAGCTATAATAATTTTATCAAATAAATTTAAAGCCCTAATAATAATATCATAATGTCCTAAAGTAATCGGATCAAAAGATCCAGGAAATACTACTATTTTTTTATTCATTTTATAAAATATTAAGAAATATATTTATCTTAAAATAAAAAACAAAATTTATTTTTACTTATAACTTATTCTTATTTATAATAAATAATGAACAAATCGTGCTTTGGGTGTTTCAATAAATGTGAAAAAAAAGAAAATATTTTTCAAAAAAAACAATGTTATAAACATCATGCATTAGATTGGTTATCCAATATTCAATCTCCTTTTGAATATCAAAAATATGATATTGTGGAAGTCCAATTTAAGAATGATAGAAAAGAATTCTTTTTTAATCAAGAAAAAATATTTCTGAATCAAGGGGATATTGTTACTGTAGAGCCTAAATCTGGGATAGGATACGATATAGGAACAGTTCATTTAACTGGAGAATTGGTAAAATTACAAATAAGAAATCAAATAGTTAATTCAAATACTTTTAAAAAAATATATAGAAAATCAACTTATAAAGAAATAGAGATTTGGAAATTTTTTAAAAAAAAAGAATTTTCAACTCTTTTAAAAGCTAAAAAAATTGCAAAAAATTTAAATCTTTCTATGAAAATTTGTGATGTAGAATATCAAGGAAATGGAGAAAAAGCTGTTTTTTATTACACAGCTGAAAATAGAATTGATTTTAGAACATTAATTAAAGAATTTGCTTTGCAATTTCATTTACGTATAGAAATGCGTCAAATAGGATATAGACAAGAAGCTGCAAAAATTGGTGGAATTGGTTCTTGTGGTAGAGAACTTTGTTGTTCCACTTGGTTAAAAAATTTTAAAAGTGTTACAACCAATTCAGCAAGATATCAACAACTATCCATCAATATTCAAAAATTAACCGGACAATGTAGTAAATTAAAATGCTGTCTTAATTATGAACTAGATGCTTATTTAGATGCTATAAAAGATTTTCCGGATTTTAATAAAAAAATTCATACAGAAAAAGGAATTGCTAAATGCATGAAAATTGATGTTTTTAAACAGGAAATGTGGTTTTCTTATGTTAAAAATCCAAATACTTGGTTTAAAATAAAAGCCAAAAAAATTAAAGAAATTTTAGAAAAAAATAAAATATCACCCGCTTTAGAAGAACTATCAACTATCAATGCTATTCAAAAAACAGAATTAATATTTAAAGATTTATCTATATAATAAAAAAAATATTTTCATATTATATGATAATAAAATAATTTTTTTTACGTGTATAAAAAAAGGACAAAAATAAATTCTTATTTTCGAAGACTTATTTTTTATTTTTGGTTTTTATTTATTATAGGAATAAGTAGCATAATTAGTATTTTTTATGCTGCTTCCAAAGGTTATTTAGGGATTTTACCAAGTACTAAGGATATAGAAAATCCTGCGATGAAAGTAGGATCAGAGGTATATGATTCAAATGGAATATTATTAGGTAGATTCTTTTCAGAAAATAGGACTTTAATTAGTTATCAACAACTTCCAAAAGATCTTGTTAATGCACTTATAGCAAAAGAAGATATTCGTTTTAAATATCATTCTGGAATTGATGTTAAATCATTTCTTAGAGCTATCCTTTCTTTAGGAAAAAGAGGAGGAGGAAGTACTATATCACAACAATTAGCAAAACTTCTTTTTACAGGTCCATCTGCAAAAAATAAATTACAAAGAATCCATCAAAAACTTTTAGAATGGGTAATGGCTATTGAATTAGAAAAACGTTATACAAAAGAAGAAATTATTACTATGTATTATAATAAATTTGATTTTTTGTATAATGCAAAAGGAATAGAAACAGCCGCTCATACTTATTTTAATAAAAAGGTTTCTGAACTCAATTTAGGGGAATCTGCGATATTGGTTGGAATGCTAGAAAATCCTTCTTTATACAATCCTAGAAATTATCCTGATAGAGCAAAAAAACAAAGAAATTTAGTTTTATATCAAATGAAAAAATATAATTTTTTAAATATAGATAAATATCAAAAAGAATTGAAAAAACCTGTAAAAATAAATTTTAAAATACAAAAAAAAGATTTTGAATTATTAACTTATTATGGAGAATTTTTAAAAAAAGAAATTCAAGAAGCTTTAGATGAACATGAAGAAAAAACTGGACAAAAATTTGATCTTTATTCTAGTGGATTAAAAATATATACATCTATAGATGCTAAAATGCAAGATTATGCAGAAAAAGCAGTAAAAAAACATCTTAGTCAATTGCAAATTTTATTTAATCGTTTTCAACGGACTAATAAAAATGCTCCATTTTTAAATATTTCTAAAGAAAAAACAAAACGAATTCTTATATCTGCAATGCACAGAACTTCTCTTTATCAAGATTTAAAACAAAGAGGATTAACAGAAAAAAAAATTATAGAAGAATTTCAAAAACCACAATTAATAAAATTATTTACTTGGAACGGAACTAAAGAAGTATTCATGTCTCCATGGAATTTCATTCGTTATCAAAAAAGTATTATTCAAGCAGGAATGGTATCTGTAGAGTCCTCTACTGGATTTATTAAAGCATGGGTAGGAGGAATAGATTTTAATTATTTTCAATATGATCATGTATCACAGACTCAACGTCAAGTTGGTTCTGTTTTTAAACCTATTTTATATGCTGCAGCTATTAATGAATTACATTATAATCCTTGTACAAAAATTTCAAATGAAAAATTTCATTTAGGAAAATGGACTCCTAGAAATTCTAATGGAAAATATGGAGGTTTTATAACTTTAAAAGATGGTTTAGCATTTTCCATTAATACTATTTCAGCTCGTTTAATATCACAAATGACTCCAGGTCCAGTAATTAATTTAGCAAGAAAAATGGGAATTGAGTCTATAATTCCTAAACATCCATCTATTGCACTTGGTTCTGCTGATTTAACTTTATATGAAATGACAGGAGCATTCAATACATTTACTAATTATGGTATTTATGTTAAACCCTCTATTTTAGTAAAAATAGAGGATGAAAATGAAAATTTAATTAAAGAGCATATAGATCTTAGTAGAAGACAAGTTTTTAATGAAGAAGTAGGATATATTATGTTAAAATTAATGCAAGGAGTAGTTAAATATGGAACTGCAAAAAGACTAAAATCATACAATCTTACTGGAGATATAGCGGGAAAAACAGGAACAACTAATGAGAACTCAGATGGATGGTTTATCGGGATGATTCCTAATTTAACTACTGGAGTTTGGGTTGGATGGGAAGATAGATTTTCTCATTTTGATAGCATTAAATTAGGACAAGGAGCAAATATGGCTTTACCTATATGGGCTTATTACATAAAAAGTTTGTATAAAGATATTAATTTAATTTATCATAATAAATTATTATTCCAAAAACCTAAAAATTATCAATCTTATTGGGATTATTGCGACGAGATCCATATTAAAGAAGAAAACGAGATAAACGAAGAAAAAAAAGAAGATAAAATAAATCCTTTAAAAAAAATGATAGATTTTGATAGAAACTTAAACTTTAAAAAAAACAAAGATCATGAGAATGATAAATAATATATGATAAAAAAAATTTTGATTTTGGATCAAAATCATCCTTTTATTATATACAAATTAAAAAAAGAAGGATTTATTTGTGATGAAAATTATAAAGATTCAACAGATATAATTGATATATCATCATATGATGGTGTTATTTTAAGAAGTAGATTAAAAATAGATAAAAAATTTATTAAAAAAGCTACAAATTTAAAATTTATAGCTCGTATCGGATCTGGAACAGAAAATATAGATAAAGATTATGCTGTAAAAAAAGGAATAATTATAATTTCTTCTCCAGAAGGGAATAAAGATGCAGTAGCAGAACACGCTATAGGTATGCTTTTATGTATAATGAATTATATTATTCGTTCACACCAACAAATAATCACAAGAGGAAAATGGAATAGAGAGATTAATAGAGGAATAGAAATTATGGGAAAAACAATAGGAGTCATTGGATATGGTAATACAGGAAAAGCTTTTGCAAAAAAACTATCAGGTTTTGACGCTAAAATATTATGTTATGATATTTTACCTAAAGTAGGAGATGTTTATGCTAAACAGGTAAACATGAATTCTATTTTTACAAAATCAGATATAGTTAGTTTACATGTTCCTTATACTAAGGAAACAAAAGGAATGATAAATTATAATTTTATAAAAAAATTTTGTAAACCTTTCTATTTGATAAATACTTCCCGTGGTGGATGTGTAATTACAAGTCATTTAGCAAAAGCTTTAAAAAATGGAAAAATATATGGAGCATGTTTAGATGTATTAGAATATGAAAATTTCTCCTTTAATAATATTTTTCACTACTATAAACTTCCTAAAAGTTTTCTTTATCTTATCCATTCTAAAAAAGTAATATTTACACCGCATATTGCAGGTTGGACTAAAGAATCAAAATACAAAATGGATCAAAAAATTGTAGAAAAAATTATTTTTTTAAGTCAAAAATTAAATCAAACATAATTTATTAATGTAATATTCAGTTTTTTTTTATAAAAAAATTACATAAAATATTACTCTATTATAATTAGAACATATCATCATTTTCAAAAATAATTATATCATAATTGGGTGGTAAAATAAGTCTATGAATCAAAAATATTTTTATTCCTTCTATATTTAAGATAGTTTATTTTCAATAATCGTTATTTTTTAATAATTCTAGTTTCACTTTTGATATATAATATTGATTATTGTATACTACATCATATCATACATCGGAAACTTCATTTATATTATTCTTTATTTTTAATATTTACTGATTTAATATACATCTTTTAAGTATCTTCCTTCTTTTTTCATTTTTTTTATAAAAAATTCTGAATCACATTTTCCTACTTTTTCTATAACGCGACAGATCATTTTTTCCACATCTATACTCATAGGAATTTTATTTCCACAAATATAAACATAGGCTCCTTTTTTTATCCAAGAAAAAAATTCTATTCTATTTTCCCATATTTTATCTTGTACATAAATTTTTTTTTCCTGATCTCTAGAAAAAGAAAGATTAACACGATGAAGAATCCCATTTATTTCCCAATTTTTAATTTCTGTTTGGTATAAAAAATATGTATCAAAGTATTGATCTCCAAAAAATAACCAATTTTTTCCCGTAGCTTTTGTCGCTTCTCTTTCATATAAAAAAGAACGAAAAGGGGCAATTCCAGTACCGGGTCCAATAAGAATTATATTCTTATCTAAGTTTGGTAATTTAAATATATGATTTTTATAAATAAAAAAAGATAATTCATTTTTTATTTTCAGTTTAGATAAAAAATCAGAACAATGACCATATACAGTCTCTCCATTTAATTGAAAAAGATGACGAGATACAGTTAGATGAATTTCATTATTCCCATGAGCGGAAGGAGACGAAGAAATAGAATATAATCTAGGTTTTATAGGATCCATAATCTTTATTAAATCTTTTAAAGAATATTTATTTTTCATAGGAAATTTTATTAAAAGATCAATAAGCTTCCATTTTTTATTTAAAATAATATTATTTTTTTTTGATAAGGAAAAATATTTTTTAAAAAAATTTTCAGATAAATGAAGAATATTCAAGCTTTTTTTGAAAAGAAAAAATATTTTATTTTTTTCTTCAGACTCATATTTTTCAAATTCTTTTTTTTTATTTTTTTTTATATATTCTATAATATTATTTACTTCTATAGAAGGATTTTCAGGAAAAACACCTATAGAATCTCCAGGAAAATATTGAATTCCGTTTTTAACAAAAATTTCAATATGATGAATCTCTTTATTAGATATTCTTTTTTGATCATTTAAAATTATATTATTTAAAATTTGACCATATATTTTTTTATTTCTATTTTTTTCATTGATTTCATGTTTTTTTTTTTTAAAACAATTCATAATTTTAGAACTCCATTTATATGCCTGACTTTTATAATCAACGTCACATTTATGTAATGGAATAATTCTCATAGCTCCTATATCATATAAACGTTTATCTACATCTTCTCCTGCTTTACAAAAATAAGTATAAGATTTATCTCCCAATGCTAATACACTATATTTCATCTTTTTTAGAAAAAGATTCTTATTATTATGAATAAAATCATAAAAAGATTTAGCAGAAGAAGGAGGATTTCCTTCCCCATGCGTACTCATTATGATGAAAAAATAATCTTCTTTTTCTAAATCGTTTAAACAATATTGATCCAAATTGATTAATTTTATTTGTAATTTTTCTTTTTTTATTTTTTGATGAATATCAAAGGCTAAATTTTTAGCATTACCTGTTTCTGTTCCATAAACTAACGTTATTTTACTTTCTTCTTTTTTTATAAATTCTTTAGAATTTTTTTTAGAAAATAGCAATCCAGACATATATCCACACATCCATATAATTTCCTCTTGAGAGGATTCTTGTATTAATTTAATAAATATTTTATTATTTGATTCAGATAACATTTTGATTTTTTTTTCTTATAAAAAGAATACTAACACCAAGAACTCATTATTTAACATATTAAATAATAATGTAAAATTATAACCACTCTTTTTAATTTGTTCATATTATAAAAACATTGTATTAGTTTATCAACTATTTCATATAATTTTTTGGAGACAAAATAAAAATATTATGAATTTTCATAAAATCAATCTATTTATCATTTTATTCCAAATAAAGTCTTATCATAAAAAAAGATCATCTACTGATAAATATCTTTCTCCAGTATCATAATTTAACGTTAATATTGTAGATTCTTTTGAAAATTTAGATAATTGTTTTTCTATAGCAGATAATGAAGCCCCTGTAGATATTCCAACAAGAATTCCTTCTTTTTTTGCCGTTTTTCTAACATAATAAAAAGCTTCTTCTTTGGATACTAAAAAAGATCCATCTAATATTTTTACATTTAAAATAGATGGAATAAACCCTGCACCTAAACCTTGTAGAGCATGTGGGTTAGGATTTCCTCCAAATATAACTGGAGATTCTAAAGGTTCTACAGAAAAAATTTTTATATTTGGATATTTATTTTTTAATACTTCTCCTATTCCAGTAATATGACCTCCAGTTCCTACTCCTGTAATAAAATAATCTATTCCTTTAGGAAAAGCATTTATTATTTCTTTTGCCGTTGTATTTTTATGTATATTTGGATTTGAAATATTATCAAATTGTTTCGGCATCCAAGAATTTGGAATGGTATTAATTAATTCCTCTGCTTTTTTAATAGCTCCTTTCATCCCATCTTCTTTTGGAGTGAGAATAAATTTGGATCCAAAAATGGAAAATAATTTTCTTCTTTCAATACTCATAGATTCCGGCATTACTAAAATAAGCCGATATTCTTTTACAGAACAAACCATAGCTAATCCTATTCCTGTGTTTCCAGAAGTAGGTTCTATGATAATATCTCCTTTATGAATAATTCCTTTTTTTTCTGCATCCTCTATCATGGATAAAGCTATTCTGTCTTTAATGCTTCCTCCAGGATTATTTTTTTCCAATTTTATCCATACCTGATGATTAGGAAATAATCTTTTTAGACGAACATGAGGCGTATTTCCGATAGTTTTTAAAATGGAATCAACTTTCATTTTTTTTATTTTTTTATATCATAAAATTAATGGGATCAGGAAATGGACTATTATTTCTCATTTTTATTTCGCTTTTTTGATATACTATAGAAAAAGGAGGAATGCTTTTTGTGACCCAAACATTTCCACCAAGTACACTATCATGACCTATTACAGTTTCTCCTCCTAGTACAGTAGCTCCAGCATAAATTGTAACTTGATCTTCTATTGTCGGATGACGTTTAATATTTGCTAAATTTTTATCTACATAAATAGCTCCTAAAGTTACGCCTTGATATATTTTCACTTTATTTCCTATTTTTGTACTGGAACCTATAACGATTCCTGTTCCATGATCAATAGAAAAAGCCTTCCCTATTTTTGCAGAGGCATGAATATCTACTCCTGTTTTACTATGTGCATATTCTGTAATTAATCTTGGAATAATTGGAATTTTTTGAATCCATAACTGATGCGCTATTCTATATAATGCAGTAGCAAAAAAACCAGGATAAGATAGAAAAATTTCTTCTATAACCGTTGCTGCAGGATCCGATTTCAATATTGCATTAGCATCTATTATCAATGTTTGATAAATATTAGGAATTTCTTTAAAAAAAACTTTAGTGAGATTATCAGAATTTTTTTCATTGATATTTAATTCAATAAAAATTTCATATAAAAGTTTTTGTAATTTATTATAATTTTTTTTAAAAACAACTACATTATTCAAAATATAATGATCGGGAGTGAATAAAATATGAAATAATTTTTTCACAAAATTTTCAGATTTTATTTTATCAGGATAAGTGTTTTTATTTTTATTATTTTCAAATATAGTTGTTAAAAAATCTAACATTTATTTTTTTTTGATTTTATTATCTCAATATTATATCCTATTATATAGGATTAAACAAGTTTTATTTTTATTATTTTCAAATATAGTTGTTAAAAAATCTAACATTTATTAAAAAATGGAATTTTTCGTAAGAAAAAATTTTTAATACGATTAAATAAATCAATAAAATCTTTTGATCCTTAAAAAAATAAACATCAAATATCAAATTTTTTCGTTTTTTTATAGAAATTATCTTCTCGATACCTTGCTATAATAATACAAATAAAATCCATTTTCTTTTCTGGACTTATAAAATTTTAATATATTTATAATAAAAAAGATTAGATATACATTTTTATGATTTATGATGGTTTTTTTATTCTATATTTTTTGATCATTATCATAAAAAAAGCCTATAGTTATTCAAAAGATTTGTATATAAATTTTTAAATAAAATCATGAGACAAATATAAGAATTTCTTTTTTTTTAAAACATGTTATATTATTGTATAACTTTAAAAAAATTATGAAAAAAATTAAAGTCAATAATCCTATAGTAGAAATAGATGGAGATGAAATGGCCAAAGTTATATGGAGATATATAAAAAAATATTTTATTATTCCCTATTTAGATGTAAAAATCATTTATTTTGATTTAGGAATAGAAAATAGAGATGCTACAAATGATCAAATTACTATAGATGCTGCTTATGCTATAAAAAAATATAATGTAGGAATTAAATGCGCCACAATTACACCAGATGAAGATAGAATGAAAGAATTTCATTTAAAAAAAATGTGGAGATCACCAAATGGAACTATTAGAAATATTATTAATGGAACGGTTTTTAGAGAACCTATAATAGTAAAAAATATTCCTCGTTTGATTCAAAATTGGATAAATCCTATATGTGTAGCTAGACATGCTTATGCTGATCAATATCAAGCTAAAGATTTTATTATTGAAGGAAAAGGAAAACTATATATTTCTTTTATCCCAGATATCATAAAAAAAAATAAATCAATAACATTTGAAATTCATCATTTTATGGGTCCTGGCATTGCGATGGGAATGTATAATACAGATCAATCCATTTATGGATTTGCACGTTCTTGTTTTAATTATTCTGTATACAAAAAATGGCCTCTTTTTTTATCTACCAAAAATACTATATTGAAGGCATATGATGGAAGATTCAAAAATATATTTCAAGAGATATATAATAATGAATTTAAATCAAAATTTGAAATTTTACAGATAACTTACGAACATCGCTTGATTGATGATATGATTGCAAAAGCAATGAAATCAAATGGAAAATTTATATGGGCCTGTAAAAATTATGATGGAGATGTATTATCTGATTATATAGCTCAAGGATTTGGTTCATTAGGAATGATGACTTCCGTTCTGCTTACTCCAGATGGAAAAACTTTAGAATCTGAAGCAGTTCACGGAACTATTACAAGACATTATAGATTACATCAAAATGGACAAGAAACATCTACCAATCCTATAGCTTCTATTTTTTCTTGGACTCGTGGGCTTAAACATCGTGCTATTTTAGATAAAAATATAGATTTAAAAATTTTTTCAGAAAATATGGAAAAGACATGTATAGATTTTATAGAATCTGGAAAAATGACTAAAGATTTATTTCAATTATCTTACAAAGATCATAAAAAAAATAACTATTTAAATACTAAAAGTTTTATTAAAAAATTAAAAATATTTTTTGATAAAAGAATGAATATCAATACATGAAAGATATTATATTTTTAATATTTTTTTTGTAATTTCTTTTCTTTTGAATTTTTCCAATAAATTAGATGGAAAATAAGATATAAAAAAAATATTTTTTGGTTTATAAAATTTTTTCTTACCATTAAAAATGGTATCTGGTATATGTAATAAAAAAGGATCTCCTTCTATAATTAATATTACTTTTTCTCCTAAAATTTTGTCTGGAATTGAGGATATAAAAAATCGTTTTTCATAAGGAATAAAAGTACTAATTTCTTTTTCTATTAATTCAGGAATAATTTTAATTCCTCCACTGTTAATAACATTATCATATCTCCCTATCCAAGTAAATGTATTTTTAGATATCATATGAACAATATCGTTTGTTTGCACAAATGAATCCATACAAGATGGAGAAAAAATACCTAAACAATTTCTATTATCTATACTCAAAATAACATCTTGAAAAGATTTATAAAAAGGAGATTTATTGGATCCATTAATTTTTTTTATACCTATATGGCCTGAAGTTTCAGTCATTCCATAAGTAGCATAACAAATTGTTGAAATATTTTGCAATTTTTTTTCCAAAAAATTTGAAATAGAATATCCTCCTATTAAAACAATTTTAATATTTTTTAAATATTTTAAACTAAAAAAAACTTGTATAGGAACCATTGATGTAATATCAAAATATTCTTTAATATTTTTTAAAGGGTTAGATGATGGAGGTATACAATATATTTTCCATTGAAAAATGATAGCACGTACTAAAAACATTTTAGCTGCTATAAAATCTGGAGATAAACATAATAATCCTCTAATCCCTTTTTTTTTAAGTTTTAAAAATTCTACTGTTTTCACAGCTCTTTCATACATATGTTTTTTACGTAAAAAAATGATTTTAGGAATACCTGTTGTTCCAGAGGTTAAAGATAATATAGGTTTATTATCATACCAATTTTTTAAAAAAGAGAAAATAGCCTTTTTCCAAAAATATTCTTCTTTATTTTTTTTTGTTAAAAATAAAGAAGAGGGAATTATTTTTTTAGAAGAAAAATCTATCCACATTTTTTTATGTATTTAATAATGTTTTTATTTCCCATTTTATATATGGATTATACCAAATAAAACCCTTTTTAATTTCTAAAGGAGAGATCCAATTATTTACGTACAAAATTCCTGTGTTTAATCCATGCGCATTAAAATTTTGATTATTATATTTTTTTTGCATCATAAAAGTCCATTGAGCAATAGCATTAATTCCAATATTACTTTCCAAAGAAGAACTAACATACCATTTAATTTTTCTTTTACTAGCTTCTAGTACCCACTCTTCAGATCCATTAAACCCCCCATTTATACTAGGTTTTAGTATAATATATTGAGGAGAAATAATATCCAATAACTTTTTTTTTTCTTTCAATACATTCACATTTGCTAATTCTTCGTCTAATGCTATAGGTAATTTTGATTTTTTACATATTTTTGACATATTTTTCCAATTTCCAGATGATATTGGTTGTTCCATAAAATCAACTATATCCAAATCATATAATTTTTTTAAATAATATAAAGCTTTTTTAATATTTTTGAAGCAGCCATTCGCATCTACACGTATTTTTATAAATGGATATTTCCTTTTTATTTCCTTTAAAACAAAAAATTGATTATGAAATAATTCCATATTTATTTTTATTTTTATAAATGAAAAACCTTCAATGATTTGATTTTCTATTTCTTTTATTGCATGTTTTTTATTATTGAAAGAATTTAACCACATTAAACTGTTTATAGGAATTCCTTTTTTTCCATGTATAAATTCAGAATGATATAACATAGGAAATTGACTTTTAAAACTTAAAAAAACTTGTTCTAATCCGAATAAAATAGACGAATATGAAATATATTTGTAGTAACAGCATATTTCCGTTTTTTTTAAAGAAAGAATTTTATTAGAAAGAATTTTTAATTCTATTTCAAATTTTTTTAAGTTATTCAAAGCATATTGATCCAATATTGGATTACATTCACCTATTCCTATTTTATTGTTTTGTATCAAAATAATGAACCATATAATATTTTTTTTAAATATTCTATTAGAATTAAATACTTTTTTTTTAAAAAAAAACGTTTTCTTTTTTAAGAAACAATTCATCTTTCCATTTCTGTTTATTCACTAAACATATATAGTTTTTCCTTTGTCCAATAAAATTAATTCTTTTCCTTTTTCAAAAAATCTTTTTTTAGCTTGTTCTTTATCAATTTGAATATCTTCAAAAGTATTATAATGTACTCCTAATATTTTTTCAGATTTAAGAAAATTTGCCGCAAGAATAGCTTCTTCTACATCCATAGTATATCTACCACCTATCGGTAAAATAGAAAGCTTTAATTTTCCAAAATGAGGAATCAGATTCATTTCATACATTACAGATGTATCTCCGGATATATATAGATTCCCTTCATCTGTATGTAAAAGAAATCCTCCTGGATTTCCTCCATAGGTTCCATCGTTAAAAACACTAGAATGCGCAGCCCAAACATATTTTAATTTTCCAAAAGGAAAAGATATAAAAGAACCATAATTAATTCCATATGTTTTTATTCCTTTTTTATCAAAATAATTAGATATTTCATAATTAGAAATCACTACAGCATTAATAAATTTATGCGTAAAGAATTCTACATCGCATACATGATCATAATGTGCATGAGTCAATAAAATATAATCTATTTTTTGGATTAATTTGACAAAATTCCTATTTTTAAAAATAGGATTTCCAGAAAAAAAAGGATCTATCAACAAACATTTATCATGTATTTCTAACATACATGTACTATGAGAAAAAAAAGTAACTTTCATAAAGTTAATTTATAAAACTAATTCCTATACTAAATCCATATAAAAAAGTAAGTACCGCTAATTTTTTCAATTCTGAATTGAACAATTTTTTGTTTTTCATATAAATTATTCTTTTAATATGCAATATTAAAAGAACCACAATAAAAATAAAAAAAAACCATTGATAAACAGTTTTTTGATTTAAAAATATAAAATATCCGCCAAAAAATATTGAGGTCAATATAATGAATACATGATATAATTTAGCATATTTTATACCTAACCATACGGCTATAGTATGTTTTCCATTTTCATAATCATTATCTAAGTCTCTCATATTATTTACATTTAAAACTCCTACACTTAAAAATCCTATAGAGAAAGAAATAAAAAACATATCCATAGATAAAGTGTGTGTATACAAAAAATAACTTCCTTCTACTGAAAAGATACCAAAAAAAATAAAAACAAATAAATCCCCCATTCCTACTGTATATCCATAAGGATTAGGTCCAATAGAGTATTTTATTGAACTAAATACACACATAGAAATTCCTATAATATATATAAAAAAAATAAAAATATTTTTTATAGTATTATAAAATAATAAAAATGCTGAAAAAAAAGATAATATAGAAAATATATAGATTGCTTTTTTCATTTCTGATAAAGAAATAAAACCACATTGAATTGTTCTTTTGGGACCTACTCGTCTAAAATTATCTACTCCTGTTATACTATCTCCATAATCATTTGAAAAATTAGCTAATATTTGCAATAATAAAGCGGTTACAATACACAGAACATAAACCGTAAAATTAACATTTGTTCTGGATAAAGATATAAGATAACTTAAAGTTATTCCAGAAAAAGATAAAGGTAAAGTATAAACACGAGCTGCATAAATCCAATATTTTAATTTCATAAAAATTTCGGATATTTTTTAAAATTTGGAGATCTTTTTTCTAAAAAAGCATTTTTTCCTTCTTGAGATTCCTCCATTAAATAAAACATTAAAGTAGCATCTCCTGCTAATTGCATTAATCCATGTTGTCCATCCAATTCAGCGTTTAAACTACGTTTAATCATCCTTAAAGCCATAGGACTTCTTTTTTGTATTATCTTACACCATTCTATCGTTTTATTTTCTAACTCTTTTTTTTCTACAACTTTATTAATCAACCCCATTTCTAGGGCTTCTTTAGCTGTATATTCCTTACATAAAAACCACATTTCTCGTGTTTTTTTTTGTCCAATATGACGAGCTAAATATGAACATCCAAATCCTCCATCAAAAGAACCTATTTTTGGTCCTGCTTGACTAAAAATAGCATTATCAGAAGCTATAGTTAAATCACAAACAACATGCAAAACATGCCCCCCTCCAACTGCATAACCATTAACCATAGCTATGACTGGTTTAGGAATTTCTCTTATTTTTTTATAAAATTCTAAAATATTCAATCTTGGGACACCGTCTTTTCCTAAATATCCACCCATACTTCTTGTCTTTTGATCTCCTCCAGAACAAAAAGATTTTTCTCCAGATCCAGTTATAATTAATAAATCTATATCATTTCTATTACTGCATATATTTATAGCATCTATCATTTCATTTACTGTTTCCACACGAAATGCATTATGACACCATGGTCTATTAATCTCTATTTTAGAAATACCTTCTTTAAAAAGAAATAAAATATCTTCATATTTTTTAATTGAAACCCAATCTATAGTAGAACTCATGATAAAAAAATTAAAAATTGATGTTTATTTTTACAAAATAATAAAAAAATAGATTTTATTATGTTATGTACCGTAATATATTATCCATATCAATAGGAGTAATGATAAGTATTGTGGAAATACTTTATGCTATTAAACTTGTGACAAGATATTTTACAAACATACAATTTATACCATTAAAAAAATTCAAATATATTTTAACTGAAGCTCCTACTGAATTTTTTTTCGTGTTAATTTTTTTTTATATTTTTAGTGTATTATTAGGAGGTATGGTAACTGCTTTTTTAGCGAAAAATGCTAAAAAAGCTTATGCTATATTAACAGGTCTCATTTTATTTATCATAGCATTATTTCATATGTTTTTTTATCCATATCCATTATGGTTCAAAATAATAGTCCTTCCACTTTTTTTTCCATTTTCATATGTAGGTGGAAATTTTATAGAATTTTTACAAAAAAAGAAATGGATAAATTAATAAATAAATAAATCCAGATATATATCCTATTAAAGCAATCCAACTAATTTTTTTAAAGTACCAAAAAAAATTTATTTTTTCCATACTCATAGCTGCCACTCCTGCAGCAGATCCTATTAGAAAAATACTTCCTCCTGTTCCAGAAACATAAGCCATAAAATACCATAAGTCATGATTTATAGGATAAGAAAACATAGCTATAGTAGCAGCTACTAAAGGAACATTATCTATAATAGAAGAAATTAATCCAAATAAAAAAGTTGTAATTTTCCACGTATAAACAGTTTCATTTATCCATTGAGATAAACTATATAATTTTCCCATAGATTCTAAAGAAGAAACAGAAAGTAAAATTCCTAAGAAAAATAGAATACTAGATATATCTACATTTTTAAACGTATCATCTAAAATAGATTTAGATTTATATTTTTTGGATGCAATAAAAAGTATAATACCTAAAGAGAACATCATTCCCATGTACGGAGGGATCCCTATTATAGTTTTAAAAATTGGAACAAGTAACATTAGAAATAGACCTGTTTTTAACATAAAAAAACCTCTGTTTATATAATCTCTTGAAAGATTATTTTTTTTTATTTTAATAAATCCATTAAAAATAGGCATATAAGATATTACTAAAGTAGAAATTACCATACACAATACAGATGGGATAAATATTTTTTTTATAAGATGAATTGTGGTTACTTTATTAGAAATCCATAACATAGTTGTAGTAATATCTCCAATAGGGGACCAAACTCCACCTGCATTAGCAGATATAATGACTAAACCTAAATAATATAAACGATCTTTATAATTAGAAATTGTTTTTCTCAAAAGAGAAATTAAAACCATAGTAGCTGTAAGATTATCTATGATAGCAGATAAAAAAAAAGAAGTTATACTAATAATCCATAAAAATTTACGTTTTGTATTTGTACCAAAAAATTCTTTTAAAGCTTCAAATCCATAGTATTTTTCAATGACCGTAATAATAGACATAGCTCCAATAAGAAAAAAAACAATTTCAGATGCTTTTCCTAGATGAAATAATAATAAATATTTAGGATCTTTTTTAAGAATTAAATGTTGATCTAATTCATATTCATAAACTGGAATATTGAAGAATATAATTAAAGACCAACAAATAGCAGCCATCAAAATAGATGGAATAACTTTATTAAGAGAAAAAAAATTCTCAAGAGTAATTAATAAATATCCAAAGATAAAAATTAAAATTACCATTGATTTTTGTATTTCTCTATTCTATTTTTATTACTGGTATTGAATATTTAATTCCATTTTGAATAAAATGAATATTTTCCAAGTGAATTTTCAATACGTAATAATTGATTATATTTTGAAGTTCGTTCCGAACGGCACATAGACCCTATTTTTATTTGTTCTATATTAAACGCAACAGAAAGATCCGATATAAAATAATCTTCAGTATCTCCAGAACGATGGGATATAATATTTTTATACTTGTTTTTTTTAGCTATATGAATTGTTTCAATTGTTTCTGTTAGAGTTCCTACTTGATTTACTTTAATTAAAATAGAATTTGCTACTTTTTTTTCTATTCCTTCAAGTAATTTATTTCGTTGTGTAACGAAAAGATCATCTCCCACTAATTGAATTTTATCTCCTATTTCATGAGTCAATAATTTCCATCCTTTCCAATCATTTTGATCCATTCCATCTTCAATGGATATAATTGGATATTTTTTGATTAAATAAGACAAATAACGAATATGTTCTTCCCTTGATTTTATTAAATCCTTTTTCTTTTTTTCTGATTTTTCAAACTTAGAATAATCATATTGATTATTTTTATAAAATTCAGAGGCTGCGCAATCTATAGCTATTGCTACTTGATCATATGGTTCATAATTTGCTATATATATAGCTTCTAATATATGATCTAAAACATCTTCAATTCCATTAAAATTAGGAGAAAAACCTCCTTCATCGCCTACATTTGTAGAAAAACCTTTTTTATCTAAAAGATATTTTAATTGATAAAATACCTTATGCCCTATATGAAGCGCTTCTGAAAAGGTTTTTGCTTTAACAGGAATTATCATAAATTCTTGAAAAACTATAGAAGAAGTATTTGAGTGTCTTCCTCCATTTACAATATTTATCAAAGGAATCGGTAGTGAACAGGTATAAATTCCACCTATATATTTGTAAAGTGGGATATTCAAATCATTAGCTGCAGCTTTCGCAGTTGCTAAAGATATAGCTAAAATTGCATTAGATCCTAATCTTTTTTTATTGATTGTTCCATCTAATTCTAACATGAGTTGATCAATACAAATTTGATCTAAAACAGATTTTCCAATTAATTCAGGAGCAATAATATCATTCACATTTTGAATTGCTTTTAAAACTCCTTTTCCAAAAAAAATATTTTCTTTATTATCACGTAATTCAAAAGCTTCATTTTCGCCTTTTGATGCTCCAGATGGAACAGAAGCACGTCCCAATATATTATTTTCTGTTATTACATCTACCTCTACAGTGGGGTTCCCTCTAGAATCCAATATTTGTCTGGCTTGAATACTTTTAATTTTACTCATGATTCACTTTTTTTTATTCTTTTCCTGCTACGTCTTACAGATTTTACTGTTTTTTTAGAAATATAAATTTTATTAAAATCTACTAATTCTATGAGAGAAAGAGTAGCTTGATCTCCCAAACGAAATCCCATTCTTATTATTCTAGTATATCCACCAGGACGTTCACGTACTTTTTCAAAAAAATCTTTAAATAATTCTGATACCGCTGTTTTATCCCTTAAATATGAAAAAATATTTCTTTTGGAATGAGTGGTATTAATTTTAGATTTTGTGATAATAGGTTCTACATATTTTCTCAAAACTTTTGCTTTCTCTAAAGTAGTGAAAATTCTTTTCTCTTTTATAAGAGAAGAAGCCATATTGGAAAGAAGTGATTTACGATGTCCGCTTTTTCTTCCTAAATGGTTATTCTTATTATTATGATTCATCAGTAATTTAATCTATGATTCCTTCAATTTTAATTGAAATTTTTCTATATTCATTCCAAAACATAATCCTTTTTCTTTCATTTTACTTTCTAATTCATCTAAAGATTTTTTTCCAAAATTTCTCATTTTTAACATGTTATTTCTTCTACAACTAACTAAATCTGCTATGGTTATTATAGAAGCTAATTTTAAACAATTTTTAGTACGAACAGATAAATCCATATCACTCAATTTAGATTTTAACAAAGTTCGCATTCGAACAAATTCTTCATCATATTTTTTATCCTTGTTAATTTCTTTTTGTTTTTTTTCACCTATTTTATCATAAGATAAAATAGAAAAATATTGAATTAATATTTTTGAAGCTTCCATTAAAGCTATTTTTGGACAAATAGATCCATCCGTTTTAATTTCCAATGAAAGATTTTCAAAATCAGTTTTCTGTCCTACACGACAATTTTCTATTGTATATTTCACATTTTTGATAGGAGTATATATAGAATCTATGGGAATGGTTTCAATTGAAACATCATTATTTTTTTTATTTTCTTCTGCAGGAACATAACCTCTTCCTTCTTCAATAGTAAAACTGATTTCGAAAGGGACTGATTCGTCTTTATTACAAATAATCAAATCATCATTTAAAATTTGAAATCCAGAGATAAACTTATTTAAAGTTTTTCCTGTTACTTTTTTTCCATAATTTATGTAAGCGTTTACCGTCTCTTTATAAGTTTCTGATATTTTTTGTTTAAAACGGATTTTTTTAAAATTTAAAACTATTTCAGTTACATCCTCCACTATTCCTTCTATAGTAGAAAATTCATATTTAACACCTTTAATTCTAATAGAAGTAACAGCAAAACCTTTTAAAGAACTTAATAAAACTCTTCTTAATGCATTTCCTAAAGTAATTCCGTATCCAGGTTCTAAAGGTTTTAAATGAAAAATCCCTTTATTATCTGAAATATCAGATATTGCAATTCTATCAGGTTTTACAAAATCTAGAATAGCCATATAATTGATTTACTTTTATTTTGAATATAATTCAACAATTAATTGTTCTTTAATATTTTCAGGAATTTGTATTCTTTTTGGCATCATTCTAAATATACCAAACATATTGTTTTCATCCAAAATCAACCATTCTACCAATGGCCCAATTTTTTTATTTATAGAATTTAATATTACAGGATGTTTTTTAGATTTTTCTTTTATTTCTATTTTATCTCCTGGTTTTAATCTAAAAGATGGAATATTAACCACTTTATTATTAACAATGATATGTCTATGAGAAACAATTTGACGTGCAGAAGATCGAGATGGTGCAAACTTTAATCTAAAAACTATATTATCTAAACGACTTTCACATGCTTGTAATAATAATTCTCCGGTTATCCCTTTTTTTCTTGCAGCCTCAAAAAATAAACTTTCAAATTGTCGTTCCAATATACCATAAGTATATCTTGCTTTTTGTTTTTCGATTAATTGAATAAAATATTCTGAACGTTTTCCTCTACGACGACTACTCCCATGTTGACCAGACGGATATTTTCTTCTTTCAAAATACTTATCTTCCCCATAAATGCATTCTCCAAATCTTCTAGAAATTTTAGTTTTAGGTCCTATATATTTTGCCATAATTTTTTGATCTTGAAAAGAAACATTAAACTCTCCTCCTTTTAGGAGGACGACAACCATTATGCGGTAATGGGGTTATATCTTTAATTATTGTTACTACAATACCAGAATTACTCAATGCTCGTATAGCTGCATCTCTTCCAGCTCCAGGGCCTTTAACTTTGACTTCCACTTTTTTTATTCCAGCAGTTAATCCTTGTTTGGCAACATTTTCCGCTACCATTTGAGCAGCATATGGAGTATTTTTTTTAGATCCTTTAAAATTCATCTTTCCAGCAGAAGACCATGCAATAACATCACCTTTTTTATTTGTTAAGGTTATAATAATATTATTAAAAGTAGCTTGAATATGAGCTTTTCCTACAGAATCTACTACTACTAATTTTTTTTTAACCGATGATGATTTTACCATATTTATTTTGTTACTTTCTTCTTATTCGCTACAGTTTTTTTTCTTCCTTTTCTAGTTCTGCAATTGTTCTTCGTTTTTTGCCCTCTCAATGGTAACCCTTTTCTATGTCTAGTTCCTACATAACAACCTATATCCATCAATCGTTTTATATTAAATTGAATTTCAGATCTTAATTCCCCTTCAATTTTTATATAATCAGATATATACTTTCTAATTTTACTAATATCATCATCAGACCAATCCCCAACCTTTTTATTTTCATCTATTCTAATAATATGGAGTATTTTTTTAGATAAATTTTTACCTATTCCATACAAATAAGTTAGACCTACAATACCTCTCTTAGATCTTGGAAGATCTACTCCTGAAATTCTTACAGACATAAAGTCTAACCTTGTTTTTGTTTAAATCTAGGATTTTTTTTATTAATAATACGTAGACGTCTTTTTCTAATAACAATTTTACAATTATCAGTTCTTTTTTTTAAAGATGCTCTTATTTTCATAATATTTTATATTATTTTATTCTAATATCTATAAGTTATTCTCCCTCTTTCTAAATCATAAGAAGACATTTCTAATCTCACTTTATCTCCTGGTAATATTTTTATATAATGCATTCTCATTTTACCTGATATATGAGCTTTGACAATACATCCATTTTCTAATTCTACACGAAACATTGCATTTGGAGATGAATCAATAATAGTTCCATCAACTTCAATATGCTTTTGTTTAGCCATATAAATGATATAATTTATTCATAATAATATACACAAAAAATTATTATTATCTAGTATATCTACTACTACGATATTTCATCATCATTAATCCATCATAATGATAGTTTAATAAATATATATTCACTTGTTGTGAAATATCTAAAATTACTCCTACTACAATTAATAATGAAGTTCCTCCATAAAATAACGCAAAATTTTGAGTAAGGCCTATGCGAAAAACTATAGATGGGAGTATTGCTATTATTGCTAATAAAATAGCTCCAGGTAATGTTATTATTGATAAAATATGATCTATATATTCAGCAGTTTCTTTTCCAGGTTTAATTCTAGGGATATGTCCCCCATTTCTTTTTAAATCATCAGCCATTTGATTTACTGGGATAGCAATAGCTGTATAAAAAAAAGTAAAAACTATAACTAATATAGAAATAGTTAAATTATACCACAATCCATAAATATCTTGAAATAGATAAAAAAAATTTTTAATTTTTATGTTTTTGACATAATCAGAAAAAGTTAATGGAAATAACATAATAGCTTGAGAAAATATAATAGGCATAACACCAGCTGCTGTCATTTTTAATGGAATATATTGATGTTTTTTATGAGTTAACTGAGAATCTATACCTAAAGATTTATAATGAGAAACGTATTGTACTGGAATTTTTCTAATAGCTTGAATAATTACAATAGAAAACAAAATAACTAATAACCATAATAAAAATTCAAGAAATAAAACGATTAATCCTCCATTTCCGATTTCTAGTTTACTAAATATTTCTTTGCTTATGGCATCAGGAAAACGTGCTATGATTCCAGACATAATAATCAAAGAAATTCCATTTCCTATTCCTTTATCTGTTATTTTATCTCCTAACCACATGGTAAATAAAGTTCCTGAAGTTAAAATTGTTATTCCTATAATCCAAAACATACTTTTTCCATAAAAAGTATGTAAATCAATTAAATAAGTGGTTTTAGAAGTATCAAAAGGAATAAATTTTTGAGTTAAAGAAATGAGATATACAGGAGCTTGAATTAAACATATTCCTACAGTCAACCATCTGGTTATAGAACTAATTCGCTTTCTCCCACTTTCTCCATCCCTTTGTAATCTTTGTAAGTTAGGAATAATTATACACATCAATTGTATTATAATAGATGCGGATATATATGGCATAATACCTAAAGCTAAGACAGATGCACGGTTAAAAGCCCCTCCTGTAAAAGAGGATAAAATTTGCATTAATCCTTTAGAACCTGAATTAAATTTTTCTATAAAATCACTAATTCCTAAAGGATTAATACCTGGAATAGGAATATAAGCGCCAAAACGATATACTAATAATAAAGCTAAAGTTATTATTATTTTTTTTCGTAATTCTTTTACATTCCAAATCTTATAAAAAGATATAATAAAATTATTCATAATAATTTTTTCATATTAATTTAATACAGCTTCTCCTCCTATTTTTTTTATAGAAAATAAAGCTTTTTTACTAAATTGATATGCATATATCTTTAATGAAAGATGAAGCTCCCCCCTTCCTAAAATTTTTATAAAATCATTTTTTTTAGCCAAATTATTTTTTAAAAAAAATTCTTTATTAACAATTTTTTTTTCTTTTTCTTCTTTATTATTGTTAATACAATTTTGAATGGTATCTAAATTGATACCAACGATTTTTTTACCTTTAATTTTTCCCCTAAACCCAAATTTAGGAACTCTTCTTTGAAGTGGCATTTGTCCTCCTTCAAATCCTTTTTTTTTAGAAAAACCAGATCTAGATTTTGCTCCTTTATGTCCTCTTCCACAAGTACCTCCCTTTCCAGAACCTTGTCCTCTTCCCAATCTTAATTTTTCTTTTTTAGATCCATTATTTGGATACAAACAATTAATTTTTAAATAATTATCATCCATCGTATACTTCTTTTCTAGTTATTCCTCTTTGTTTAGATATAATATGAACATCTCTCATTTTACTTAATGCTTTTATGGTTGCTTTTATAACATTATGATGATTGGATGATCCTTTAGATTTGGATAAAACATTTCTTAATCCTGCTGCTTCAAGAACAGCCCTTAAAGGGCCCCCAGCAATTATTCCTGTTCCGTCAGAAGCTGGTTTAATAAGAATATGTGCTCCTCCATATTTAGCCTCTTGTTCATGAGGTATAGTTCCATTGAAAACACACACTTGACAAAGATTTCTTTTGGCTTGTTCTCCAGCTTTGTGAATAGCATCGGGTGCTTCTTTCGATTTTCCAAAACCATAACCGACTATTCCATTTTCATTTCCTTTAATAACAATTGCGCTAAAACTAAAATATCTTCTACCTTTAGTTACTTTACATACTCTTGTAACTCCAACTAATTTTTCTTTTAACTCTAATCCTGTATATTTTATTTTTTTTTCAGACATATTTTGTTTTAAAATTCTAATCCAATTTTTCGGATTCCTTCAGCTAAAGATCTAATTCTACCATGGTATAAATATCTTCCTTTATCAAAAACTAATTTTTTTATTTTCAATTTTTGTGCTCTATTTCCTAATAATTTACCAACTTCATAAGCTAATTCCGTTTTATTTTTTTTATATTTGTGAAATTCTTTTTCTTTTGAAGAAGAAGAAACTAAAGTTTTTCCAGATAAATCATCTATTATTTGTACATATATTTCTTTATTACTTCTGAAAACGGAAATTCTAGGTCTATTCGGATCCCCCATAATTTTTTTAAATTTTTTATTTTTCATTTTTTATTATTTAAGCGGATTTTCCTGCTTTTCTTCTAACCTCCTCTCCAAAATATCTTATTCCTTTTCCTTTATAAGGTTCTGGGACTCTAAAAGATCTAATTTTTGCAGCTATTATCCCTAATAATTGTTTATCATAAGATTTTAAAATAATAATGGGATTTTTTCCTTTTTTAGATTGTATCTCTATATTAATTTCTTTAGGAAGTTGTATCATAATATTATGAGAATAACCCAAATTTAAATCTAAAATTTCTCCATTATAAGAAGCTCTATATCCAACTCCTACTAATTCTAATATTTTGTGGAATCCTTTTGTAACTCCTATAATCATATTTTTAATTAATACATGATATAATCCATGTAAAGATTTAGATTTTTTATCTTCATGATTTCTACTAATTAACAATTGATTTTGATTCAAATCCAATTGAAATCCTTTTAATATTTTTTGACTTAAATTTCCTAGAGATCCTTTGATTGATATTTCGTTATCAATAATTTTTATATTAACATCTTTAGGAATAAAAATAGGTTTTTTTCCAATTCTAGACATTTTTTAATTATTTTATCAATATACATAACATAATATTTCTCCTCCTATTTTTTTATTTTTTGCCTGTTTATCTGTAATTATTCCACTAGAAGTGGATATTATAGCAATTCCTAATCCATTTAATACTCTGGGTATATTTTTATATTTACAATATTTCCTTAATCCTGGTTTACTAATTCTAATAATTTTTTGAATAACAGAAGTTTTTTCTTTGTAATACTTCAAAGCTATTTTAATTATTTTTTTATTTTTTTCTATTTTGTAATCTAAAATATATCCATTTTCTAATAAAACATCAACAATTTCTTTTTTTATTTTAGAAGATGAAACTTCAAGAAGTTTATGTTTTGCTAAACTAGCATTTCGAATTCTAGTTAAAAAATCAGCAATTACATCCATATAATATAATTATTATTTTTCGCTACCAACTTGCTTTTTTTACTCCAGGAATGAGTCCTTGAGAAACTAAATTTCTAAAAACAATACGAGATACTCCAAACTGACGCATGTATCCTCTACATCTACCGGAAATGGTACATCTATTTCTTAAACGAACAGGAGAAGCATCTTTAGGTAATTTTTGTAATAATTCATAATTTCCAGTCTTTTTTAAAATTTTTCTTTTATTTGCATATTTTAAAACTATTTTTTCTCTTTTTTTTTGTCTCGCTTTAACAGATTCTTTAGCCATTTTTATTCTTTTTAAATTTAAAAGGGATTCCAAATAAAGATAAAAGACTTTTAGCTTCCTCATTATTTTTTGCAGACGTTACGAACGTAATATTCATTCCCATGTTTTTTTTAATTTTATCAATATTTATTTCAGGATAAATTATTTGCTCTGTAATCCCCATATTATAATTTCCATAATTATCAAAACTACTTTCTTTTACTCCATTAAAATCTCTTACCCTAGGTAATGAAATAACAATAAGTCTTTCCAAAAATTCATACATTCTCATTCTTCTCAAAGTAACTTTAACCCCTATAGGCATTCCTTTCCTGAGCTTGAATCCTGATTCATCATGCTTAGAATAACAAAAAATTGCTTTTTGTCCTGTAATATCCGTTATTTCATTCATAGAATGATCTATTATTTTTTTATCCAAAACAGATGAACCAACTCCTTGATGTACCACTATTTTTTTTAATTTAGGAACTTCCATAATAGAACTATATCCAAATTTTTTTATTAAATCGGGAACTATTTTTTCTCTGTAAAGTTTTTGAAATCTAGATTGATAAATCATTTTAATTTAATTTTTTCAAATTAGATAAATGTATAGGAGCTTCTTTTTCTATAATTCCACCTTTAGGTTCTCTTGGAGAAGGTTTAGTATGTCTTTTAACCATATTGACTCCACGTATAATCGCCTTATTTTTTTTAGAAAAAACTTTTACAATTATCCCTTCAGTTCCTTTATAATTTCCTGATAAAATCAATATTTTATCTTCTTTTTTTATTTTTTTCATTTATTATAAAATTTTTTTCACAAAACTTCTTGTGCTAAAGAAATAATTTTCATATATTCTTTTTCTCTAAGTTCTCTTGCTACTGGACCAAAAACTCTTGTTCCCATTATTTCTCCAGAAGTATTAATTAATACACAAGCATTGTCATCAAAACTTATATAAGATCCATCTTTTCTTCTAGTTCTATTTTTCGTTCTAATTACTACTGCTTTACAAACTTGTCCCTTTTTAATTGTATTTCCTCCAGAAATAGCTATTTTTATACTAACTACTATAGTATCGCCTAATAAAGCATATCTCTTTTTAGTTCCACCTAAAACTCGAATCACTAAAACTTCCTTAGCTCCTGTATTATCCGATACCTTACATCTAGATTCTTGTTGTAACATGATTATTATTCAAATTTTTCTAAAATAGTAACTAATCTCCAGCATTTTTTTTTGCTTATAGGACGTGTTTCCATAATGCTTACTTTATCTCCATTTTTAGAAATATTTTTTTCATCATGAACCATATATTTTTTATTTTTTGTAACACTTTTTCCATAAAATCTATGTTTAACTTTTCTAAGTTCATATACAACAATAGTTTTCTCCATTTTATCACTGATAACTATTCCCTGTTTTTGTTTTCGAATGTTTCTATTTTTTTTATCAGATTTATATCCTTTTATCATTAATTTTTTTATTATATTCAGTCTTTAATTTAGCAATATTCCTTCTTAAAAATTTAATTTCTATAGGATTTTTAAGCATTTTGATATGATGATTGAATTTTATCCTCTGATAATTTTTTTTATTTTCATCAATTTTTTTCATTAAATCAGAAATTGATAAATTTTTAAGGTCTAAATTATTCATAATTTGATTTCATTAGAAAAAATAAATTTCATTTTTATAGGAAGTTTTTGAGCAGCTAATCTTAATGCTTCTTTAGCTACATTCATCTCAACTCCATCTATTTCAAATAAAATTCTTCCAGGTTTTACTACAGATACCCAAAATTCAACTGGGCCTTTTCCCTTTCCCATACGCACCTCTTGTGGTTTTTTTGTAGCAGGTTTATCAGGAAAAACATTAATCCATAATTGTCCTTCCCTTTTCATATATCTTGTAGCCGCAATTCTTGCCGCTTCTAATTGTCTAGAGGTTATCCATGCTCCTTCTAAAGCTTTAATCCCGTATAAACCTCTAGAAAGAAGAACGCCTTTTTTGGCGTTTCCACGAATTCTTCCTTTTTGTTTTTTTTTATATTTTGTTTTTTTTGGTTGTAACATATAAGAAAATAATTGGGATAAACATATAAGAAAATTTATTTATTTTTTTTCCTATAATAGGGTTTATAACCTCTTTTTTGTTTATTTTGAATTCCTAATATGGGAGATAATTCTCTTTTTCCGTATATTTCTCCTTTCATTATCCATACTTTAATTCCTATACTTCCATAAACTGTATGAGCTACAGCCATATGATAATCTACATCAGCACGAAAAGTTCCCAAAGAAATTCTTCCTTCTTTATAAGTTTCACGTCTTGCCATCTCTGATCCATTAAGCCTACCAGAAATTTGAACTTTTATACCTTGAGCATTCATTCTTATAGCAGAAAGAATAGATAATTTAATTGCTTTTTTATAAGAAATACGATTTTCCAATTGTCTGACTAACCCTTTGGAAACTAATGGAGCATCTAATTCAGGACGTTTAACTTCAGAAATATTAATTTGAATTTCTTTTTTCGTAAGTTTTTTCAATTCTTTTCTAACTGTGTCTACTTCATCTCCTCTTTTTCCTATAACAAGAGCCGGTCTTGATGTTCTAATTGTTATTGTTATAAATTTTAAAGTTCTTTCTATAAAAATTCGGGAAACTATTCCCTTTGGAAGTCTAGCTTCTATATATCTTCTAACTTTAAAATCTTCTTGTATTCTATCCTTATAATTATTACACCAACTAGATTGCCATCCTGTTATGATACCAAGACGATTAACAATTGGATTTGTTTTTTGTCCCATAACAAATTATATTTCTTTTTTCTTATCTAAAATAACTATTATATTACTTGATCTTTTTCTAATTCTATGTCCTCTCCCTTGTGGAACAGGACGTAATCTTTTTAAGGTTTTTCCTTGATTAACTCTAATTTCTTTTATATATAAAAATTCTTTTTTTTCAGAATAAAATTCATTATATTTTTTTTTCCAATTAGATAATAAAGAAAGAAGTAGTTTTTTTAAAATAAAAGAAACTCTTCTTTTGCTACTATAAGTTAATAAATCTAACGCTCTGTGTATTTCCTTATTTCGAATTAAATTTGCTATCAGTCTCATTTTTCTAGGAGAATTTCTAACTCCATTTAAAGAAGCTGAAACTACACTAGTTTCCTGTTTCATATTTTTTTAATTTTTCATTTTCAATTTACTTTTAGATCCAGTGTGTCCTCTAAAAGTACGAGTTGGAGCGAACTCTCCAAGTTTATGACCAATCATATTTTCTGTAATATACACATTAATAAATTGCTTACCATTATGAACAGAAAAAGTTTGTCCTACAAAATCAGGTAAAATAGTGGAAGGTCTAGACCAAGTTTTAATTACAGTTTTTTTATCTAATTTTACATTATTTAATACTTTTTTATATAACTTCTGCGAAACATATGGTCCTTTTTTTATAGATCTTGCCATAATTATAAAATTTTTACTTTTTTCTTCTTTGCAAAATATATTGATTAGAATATCGTTTTTTAGAACGAGTTCTAAATCCTTTAGCAGGTTTTCCTTTTCTATTTCTAGGAATACCTCCAGATGCCTTTCCTTCTCCTCCTCCCATTGGATGATCTACAGGATTCATAGCTACACCTCGTGTTCTAGGTCTTCTTCCTATATGTCTCTTATTTCCAGCTTTTCCATATGTTTCTAATTGATGGTCAGAATTAGAAACAATTCCAATTGTAGCCATGCAAGTAATCATTATCATTCTAACTTCTCCAGAAGGAAATTTAATTGTTGCATATTTTTCATCTTTTGCAAATAATTGAGCAAAAGATCCTGCGCTTCTTGCTATTTTAGCACCTTGTCCTGGTCTAAGTTCTATACAGGATATATTAGTTCCCAAAGGGATCTCACTTAAAAAAGTAGAATTTCCTATATTAAAAGGAATATTCTTTCCAGAAATTACTTTTTCTCCTACTTTAAATCCTTCTATTGTTACAATATATCTCTTTTCCCCATCCTCGTAATGAAGTAAGGAAATATAAGAAGATCGATTAGGGTCATATTCTATAGACTTGATTACAGCAGTAATTCCAAATTTTCTTCTTTTAAAATCTATTATCCTATATTTTTTTTTATGACCACCTCCAAAATAACGCATAGTCATACGACCTACATTATTCCTTCCTCCAGATTTACATTTTCCTTTTACTAAAGTTTTTTCAACAGCATAATTTGTAAGTTGATCAAAACAATTAACAATTCTAAAACGTTGACCAGGTGTTATGGGTTTCAATTTTTTTGTTGACATTAAATTTCTTTTTTATTTAAAAAATCAATTTTTTGATTCTCATAAAATTGAACAGTAACTTTTTTTAGTTTATTAGTCCTACCATAAAGAAATCCTTTTTTAGTATATTTAGACTTATCCTTTCTAGGATAAACCATTGTTCTAATATTTTTGACAGAAAATCCAAATAATTTTTTTATTTCTTTTTTAATTTGAATTTTATTATAATTTATGTTCACAGAAAAAGTGTAACAACTATATTTTTCTCCTTTATAAGATTTATCTGTGATAAAAGGTTTTATGAAAATCATAATATTTATTATATAGACAAAAATTGATAAATTTTTTTTATTGAATTTTCAGAAAAAATAATATATGGAAACTTTATCAAAGAAAAACAATCTAATTCATTTACATTTAATAATTTAAAATTTTTCAAATTTCTAGAGGATAAATATAAATTTATATTAATTTTTCCAATTATCATTAATGATTTTTTCTTTTCTAATTGTAAGGATTTTAATAAATTTAAAATAAATTTAGTTTTTGGAGCATTTAATTTTAAGTCTTCTATAATCATAACCTTATTATGTACTAATTTTTGTTCTATAAGAAATTTTCTGACTATATTTTTAGTACGTTTATTTAATTTTATTAAATATTTTCTTGGTTTTGGACCAAAAACCCTTCCCCCTCCTCTAAAAATGGGATTTTTTATATTTCCTTTTCTAGAACCACCAGTCCCTTTTTGTCTATGTAGTTTTTTAGTGCTTCCAGATAATTCTCCTCTTTCTTTAGATTTATGTGTTCCCTGACGTTGAGCTGATAAATATCTTTTAATTTCTAAATATGTAGGATGATTATAATATTTTTTTAAAAAAATATTATCATGAAATTCTATTTTTTTATCAGTATGATTCCCTTTTATATCTAAAATTTTTAATTCCATCCTTTTTTTTGAATCATTAAATATGAATTTTTATTTCCTGGAACTGAACCTTTTAAAATTATGATATTATGATTGGAGTCTATTTTCAATATTTTTAAATTTTTAATTGTTACACTTTGTTTTCCCATTTTTCCAGCCATTTTTTTGCCTTTAAAAACACGTGATGGATCAGATCCAGCTCCTATAGACCCTGATGCTCTTAAACGGTTATGTTGTCCATGAGTTCTTTCTCCTACTCCTGAAAAATTATGTCTTTTAACTACACCTTGAAATCCTTTCCCTTTAGATATTCCTTTGACATGAACTAATTCTCCTTCTTTAAAAAAATCAATAGGGATCGAACTTCCCAAAATAAAATCAGATACTTTTCTCATTTTAAATTCCAACAATTTTTTTTTCGGAGATAACCCAGCTTTTTTAAAATGATTCAATAAAGATTTATTAGTTTTTCTAATTTTCTGATCATCTATCCCCAATTGAATCGAAGAGTAACCATCTTTTTCTATTGTTTTTATCTGAACAATATAACAAGGTCCTACTTGTACAATTGTACATGGAACATTTTCTCCATTTATTAGAAAAATACTAGTCATTCCTATATTTTTTCCTATTAATCCAGTCATATTATATTTTTATACTTTTATCTCTGCTTCCACTCCACTGGGCAATTCCAATTTCATTAATGCATCTACGGTTTTAGATGAAGCGTTATGAATTTGTAAAAGTCTTTTATGAGTAGGAAGAAAAAATTGTTCTCTTGATTTTTTATTAACATGAGGAGAACGTAATACTGTAAATATTTTTTTTTCAGTAGGCAAAGGAACTGGTCCATTCAATATAACTCCTGTGGGAAGTACCGAATTTACAATTCTTTCGGCCGATTTATCTAATAAATTATAATCATAAGATTTTAATTTAATTTTTATATCATGACCCATAAATAAATTTTTTCTAACTATTATTTTTTATTTCTATTTTTATTTTCTATAATTATATTGTCCATCATAGTTTCAGGAACTGTATCATAATGAGAAAATTCCATAACAGAAGTTCCTCTACCAGAAGAAAGTGTTCGTAATACAGTAACATATCCAAACATTTCTGATAATGGGACCAAAGCTTGAATTACTTTTATATTATTTCTACTATTCATATTTTGTACAATTCCTCTTCTACGATTTAAATCCCCTATTATATCTCCCATATTTTCTTCTGGAATTAAAACTTCTAACTTCATAATTGGTTCTAACAAAACAGGTTTCGCTTTTTTTGCTGCTTCTCTAAAACCTAATTTTCCAGCTAATTCAAAAGATAATTGATCAGAATCAACAGAATGATAAGATCCATCTAAAACGGTGACCTTAGCACTATCTATTTCATACCCAGACAAAGGCCCGTTTTTCATCATTTCTCTAAATCCTTTTTCTATAGAAGGAACATATTCTTTTGGAATATTCCCACCTTTTATTTTATTGATGAAAACTAAACCAGATTTACCGATATCTCCGGGTTCTAATCTAAATAATAAATCTGCATATTTTCCTCTACCTCCCGTTTGTTTTTTATAAATTTCTCTATGTTCGACTAAACCAGTTAAAGCCTCTTTATATTCTACTTGAGGTTTTCCTTGATTCACTTCAACTTTAAATTCTCGCTTCATTCTATCTACAAGTATTTCCAAATGAAGTTCCCCCATCCCGGAAATAATAGTTTGACCTGTATAATTATCTGTTCGTACTTGGAAAGTAGGATCTTCTTCCATTAATTTTGATAAAGCCAAACTCATTTTATCTATATCAGATTTATATTTAGGTTCAATGGCTAACCCAATTACTGGTTCAGGAAATAATATTTTTTCCAATAAAATTGGAAATTTTTCATCACATAAAGTATCACCTGTTTTAATATCTTTAAAACCTACTACAGCTGCTATATCTCCAGCTCCAATTTTATTTATTGGATTTTGTTTATTTGCATGCATTTGATATATCCTAGAAATCCGTTCTTTATTTCCTGATCTAGTATTAAAACTGTAAGATCCTGATTCTATTCTTCCAGAATAAACTCTAAAAAAAGCTAAACGTCCAACGAAAGGATCACTTGCAATTTTAAAAGCTAAAGCAGAAAAGGGTTCATTTTCGTCAGGTTTTCTTTTTTCTTTTTTTTGATTAATAGGATTTACTCCAATGACATCCTTTCCTTCAAGAGGAGACGGTAAATATCTACATATAGCATCCAATATAGCTTGAACACCTTTATTCTTGAAAGAAGATCCACATAGAATAGGAATAACTTTCATTTTTATGGTATTCTCTCGTAAAGAAAAAAGAATCTCCTCTTGTGAAATAGAAGAATAATTATCATTTCCATACAAAAATTTTTCCATTATTGTATCATCATGATCAGATAATGTTTCAAGAAGTTTATTTCTATAATCATAAACCATATTTTTCATATTTTCTGGAATGGGAATTTTCTGATATGTCATTCCATAATTTTTTTCATCCCATATAATAGCCTGATTAGCTATTAAATCTACAACTCCCTTAAAATTATCTCCAATCCCAATAGGAATTTGTAGAGGAACTGAATTTGCCCCTAAAATTTTTCGTATTTGAAAACAAACATCAAAAAAATCGGCACCTTGTCTATCCATTTTATTAACAAAAGCTATTCTAGGAATCTTATATTTATCTGCTTGTCTCCATACCGTTTCAGATTGAGGTTCTACTCCATCTACTGCACTAAATAAAACAACCATCCCATCCAATACCCTCATCGATCTTTCTACTTCCACAGTAAAATCTACATGTCCTGGAGTATCTATAATATTAATTTGATATTTTCTATTATCATATACCCATTCACAACATGTAGCTGCAGAGGTAATAGTTATTCCTCGTTCTTGCTCTTGTTGCATCCAATCCATAGTAGCCGCTCCATCATGGACTTCTCCTATTTTATGATTAATTCCTGTGTAAAATAAAATCCTTTCTGTAGTAGTAGTTTTTCCTGCATCAATATGCGCTGCAATTCCTATATTTCTTGTATATTTTAAATCTTTTTCCATAGATAAATAAATCACTAAAATCTAAAATGTGAAAAAGCTTTATTCGCTTCTGCCATTTTATGAATATTTTCTTTTCTTTTTACAGCTTCACCTTGTTCTTGAAAAGCATCCCATGTTTCATATGCTAATTTATTAGCCATTGTTTTTTCATTTCTAATAGAAGCACAAGATATTAATAATTTCATTGCTTTTGTTATTTTACTATTAGAAGAAATTGGTACAGGAACTTGAATGTTAGATCCACCCATACGACGACTTCTAACTTCTACATGAGGCATGACATTTTTTAATCCTTCTTTCCATATTTCCAATGCCGATTTTTCTTCTTTATCCTTGATTATATCGATTTTTGTCATAGCGTTATAAAATATGTTATAAGCTATATTTTTCTTACCATTTTTCATTAAATGATTTACAAAACGTGTTACTAAAGGATCATGAAATTTAGGATCAGGAAAATATATTTTTTCTTTTTTTTTTACTTTTCTCATTAATAGTTTAATCTTTTTTATCTATTTTAGCTCCATATTTACTCCTGCTTTTTTTTCTTCCATTAACTCCAGCCGTATCTCTAGCTCCACGTACAATCTTATATTTTACCCCTGGTAAATCTTTTACTCTACCTCCTTTAACTAAAACTATTGAATGTTCTTGTAGATTATGTCCTTCTCCTGTGATATAACTAATTACTTCTTTTCCATTTGTAAAACGAACACGAGCTACTTTTCGCATAGCGGAGTTAGGTTTCTTAGGTGTAGTAGTATAAACTCTAGTACATACTCCTCTTTTTTGAGGACAAAATTCTAAAGCTACAGATTTCCGTTTTTTAGAAACAGAAGTCCGTCCTTTTCTAATTAACTGCTGTATAGTAGGCATATCCTATATTTAAAATGCAAATTATGTTATTTAATAATAAGTTACAAAACTTAATAATGAAAAAATTATTTCATATTAAATATTATCAATGTGAATTTTTTGATTTTGAAAAGAATCTTCTTCTAATGATTTAATATTAAGTTCTCTATAAATATAACGAAAAGTTGAAAGTAAACAAGGGGTTCCATCAACAATAGCTACATTATGTTCATAATGAGATGAAATTTTTTTGTCTAGGGTAGATACCGTCCATCCATCTTTATGAAAAATAATTTCAGATGTACCAAGATTAACCATTGGTTCTATAGAAATAACTAATCCTTCTTTCAATTTAAGACCTTTTCCTTTTTTTCCAAAATTTGGAATTTTAGGATCCTCATGCATATTTTTTCCTAATCCGTGACCAACGAGATTTTTGACCACATGATAGCCGTTTTTTTCAATAAAAGATTGTATAGAATAACCTATATCTCCTGTTCTATTTCCACATTTACAATTGGATATTCCTATATAAAGAGATTTTTTAGAACAATTTAAAAATGTTTTTATATCATGAGATACTTTTCCAACTTCAAAAGTATAAGCATGTTCTCCATAAAATCCATTCATATAGACACCACAATCTATAGATAAGATATCCCCTTCAGATAAAGGATTTAAATTAGGAATTCCATGTACTACTTGATGATTTGGAGAAACACATAAAGTATTTGGAAAATTATATAATCCTAAAAAAGCTGGTATTCCTCCATGATCACGAATAAAACTTTCTGCAAGTTTGTCTAAATAAAGAGTATTAATCCCTGGTTTTACTTTTTTAGCCAGCATTCCTAATGTTTTAGAAGCTAAAAAAGCACTTTTTTTGATTAATATTATTTCTTCTATAGTTTTCAATTTTATCAAAATGATAATTATTATTATTCTATGATCATAGAAGTTCCACTCATAATTTTAGGAACAGGAAGTCCCATTAATTTAAGAATAGTAGGAGCTACATCTGATAAAATTCCTTCTTTTTTTAAAAAAATATTTTGTTTATTTATATCTTTATCTAAAATAATAAAAGGAACTAGAGATGTAGTATGAGCTGTATGAGGAGTCCCATCTGGATTTATCATAAAATCTGCATTTCCATGATCTCCTACTATAACAACCGTGTATGAATTTTTGATAGCTTCTTCGGAACAATATTTTACACATTTATCAACAAATTCACATGCTTTTATTGTTTCTTTCATTTTACCAGTATGGCCTACCATATCTGGATTTGCAAAATTTAAACAAATAAAATCTGATTGTTTTCTTTTCAATTCAGGAATAATTTTTTTAACGATATTTTCTGCACTCATTTCAGGTTTTAAATCATAAGTAGGAACTCTAGGAGACTGACATAAAATTCTTATTTCTCGGTTAAAAGGAGCCTCTTTCCCGCCCGAAAAAAAAAAGGTTACGTGTGGATATTTCTCTGTTTCAGCTATACGTATTTGCTTTTTCCCTTCTTTCTCTAAAATTTCACCCAAAGTATCTGATAAATATTCTTTTTCAAAAAGAACATGAATTCCTTTATATTTAGGATTAAAACAAGTCATAGTTATATAATATAATAAATTTAATTTGTTTTTTTTTGAAAAAAAAGTATTATTTTCCGTTAAAAGTTCTGTAATTTGTCTGGAACGATCAGGACGAAAATTAAAACAAAAAACAACGTCTCCATTCTTTATTCTTGAAATTGGAATTTCGTTTTCATCAACAATTATTAAAGGAGATAAAAATTCATCTGTTATTCCATTATCATATAATTTATTTATAGATAAAATAATATTTTTAGTATAAATCCCTTTTGAATGAACCATTGCGTTATATGCTTTTTTAGTTCTTTCCCAATTATGATCACGATCCATTGAATAATATCTTCCTATAATAGAAGACAATTTTCCAACATATTGTTCAGTTACATTTAAAAGTTGTTTTATATAAAAAGCCCCCTTTTTTGGAGAAGTATCTCTTCCATCTGTAAAAGCATGTATAAATACATTCTTTATTTTTTTTATATGAGCTATTTTAAGTAAATAAAAAAGATGATTCATATGTGAGTGAACTCCTCCATCAGATAATAATCCAATAAAATGAATTCTTTTTTTAGAAATAGAAATTTCATTAAAAAAAATATCTATTTTTTTTATAAACGAATTATTTTTAATAGAAAGATTAATTTTCTCTAAATTTTGAGTTATCTTACGTCCAGATCCCAAATTCATATGACCAACTTCTGAATTTCCCATTTGCCCTTTAGGTAATCCAACATCATATCCTGATGCTTTCAATTTACTATAAGGATAATTTTTAGAACAATAATTAATAAATGGTGTAAATGCTTGTTCTATTGCAGAAGAATAATAATTTTTAGAAGAAGAAAGACCCCACCCATCTAATATTATTAATATTAATTTTTTCATTTAACTTTCTTTATATTATATACTTATTCTTTTAAAAAGATTTATTTTTAAATTTTTATCATATTTATCTAAATATTCTTGAACAGTTATTTTATTATTTTTTATAAATTTTTGATTAAGAAGAGTATTTTCTAATATAAATTTTTTAATTTTTCCTTGAATCATTTTTTCTTTTACAGAATCAGGTTTATTCTTTTTTCGAAATTGATCTTCAATAATATCAATTTCTTCGTTTATTAATGATTTGGGAATTTCTTTTTCATTAATAGCTATAGGATTCATAGCGGCTACATGCATCGCTATATCTTTAGCTACAGATACATTACGTACTTTATCAGAAAAGCCAACTAATACCGCTATTTTATTATTAGTATTGTGAGTGTAATTTATCACAAATGGAGAGTCAATTTTTTCAAAAATTTTTAATTCTAATTTTTCTCCTACAACTCCCATTTGATTTATAATCAAATCCTGTATACTTTCGTATTCTTTATATGAACTGTATAAAAAATCCATTTTATTATGGAATAATAATGAATGTTTTGAAAGTATAGATAAAAAACTCAAAAATTCATAACTTTTGGATAAAAAATCGGTTTCACAACTAATACCTATAATTGTTCCACAAGAATAATTCAAATCAACAGAAGCAATAAGAGCTCCATCTTTCATTTTATATAATGAACGATTCATTGCTATTTTTTCTCCTTTTTTTCTTAAAAAACGAATAGCCTTATCTATGTCTCCATTTGATTGAATCAATGCCTGTTTACAATCCATAATTCCAATCCCTGTTATTTTTCTAAGTTTATCAATTTTTTGTACAGAAATTTTCATCATTTTTTATAAACAAAATTTTTATCTATACGTTCATTTTTATTCATATAAATTCCATCTTGAATTGCTTCTGATACAAATTTTAAAATAATATCTATAGATTTAGAAGAATCATCATTAGAAGGGATAGGATATTCAATCTTATTGGGATCTGTATTCGTATCTACCATAGCAAAAACGGGTATTTTTAGTTTTTTAGCTTCAGTTAAAGCTATTTTTTCCTTATTTGGATCTACTAAAAAAATACCGCCTGGTATATGATTCATATTCGAAATACTTCCTAAATTTTTATATAATTTAGCATATAATCGATCAATTAATAATCTCTCCTTTTTAGATAAAGTGTCAAAAATTCCGTTTTTTTTCATTTTTTCTATATTATTCATTTTTTTTACAGACTTACGAATCGTTGTAAAGTTTGTAAGTAAACCACCCAACCATCTTTCTGTTATGCAAGGCATATTTATACTTTTTGCATAAAAGAAAATTTTTTCTTTCGCTTGAGCTTTTGTTCCCACTAATAATATTTTTTTTCCATTTTTTGCTATTTGTTTTAATCCATAACAAGCTCCCTCTAATTTTAAAATTGTTTTTGATAAATCTATAATATGAATTCCTCCTTTTTTCATAAAAATAAAAGGACGCATATTAGGATTCCATTTTCGTGCAATATGTCCAAAATGAACACCAGCTTGCAACAAATCTTGAGTATTTATTCTCATTATATTTTTAATTTCTAACGTTTTGAAAATTGATACTTTTTTCTAGCTTTTTTTTGTCCAAATTTTTTCCTTTCTACTTCTCTAGAGTCACGTGTTAATAGCCCTTCAGATTTTAATTTTTTTCTATTTTTTATATCAACTTGACAAAGTGCACGAGATATGGCAAGACGAATTGCTTCCGCTTGACCATTAAATCCACCACCAAAAACTTTTATAGTTATATCAAATTGACTCAATTTTTTTATTATTTCAATAGGATATAGTATTTTTTTATGAAGATATATCGGAAAATATTGATCCAATCTCTTAGAATTAACAGTTATTAATCCATCTCCTATTTTTAAATATATGCGAGCAAGAGATCTTTTTCTTCTTCCTATAGTATGTATCATAATTTTTATTTTTTAAATAAAAAAGGTTTTTGTGCTTGATGTTTGTGCTCAGATTTTGGATAGACATGTAAATTTTTAAAAATCAATCGTCCTAAACGATTTTTAGGTAACATTCCTTTAACCGATTTATATATTATACTCCTTGAATCTTTATTAAATAAATTTTTAAAAAAAACGATTTTTTTCCCACCTGGATACCCAGTATAATGAATATATTTTTTATCATTCCATTTCTTTCCAGTAAGTTTAATTTTATTTGAATTAATAACAATTACATGATCTCCACAATTAATGTTTGGAGAAAAAAAAGGTTTATGTTTCCCCATTATAATACAAGCAATTTTAGTGGATAATCTTCCCAATATTTGATTCGTTGCATCTATTACTATCCAAGATTGAACCACCGAACTTTTTTTAGCTGAAATCGTTTTTAAACTTAAAAAATCCATAATTATTTATTATTTTATTTTATCAATATAAGAAATTTTAAAAATTTTAATGAATGACTTTTTGTCATAAAAAATTTTTATAAAAAAAGTTTTTTCTTGTCATACAACCTCTCCCCTTTATTTATAAAGGTTTTATTTTCATTATGGCATAATGATTGGAGTGCTATTGAATGAAATTAACATATGAAAAAACGTAATAAAAATGAGTAAAATTATAGGTATAGATTTAGGAACAACCAATTCTTGTGTTTCTGTTATGGAAATCAATGATCCTGTTGTCATCCCTAATTCAGAAGGGAAAAGGACAACTCCATCTATAGTAGCTTTTGTAGAAGGAGGAGAAAGAAAAATAGGAGATCCTGCTAAAAGACAAGCGGTAACAAATCCAAAAAAAACTATTTTTTCAATCAAAAGATTTATGGGAAGAATGTATTCAGAAGTATCTGAAGAATTAAAACATATTCCTTATAAAGTTATAAAAGGTGGAAATAATACTCCTCGTGTTGATATAGAAAATAGATTATATGCTCCACAAGAAATATCTGCAATGATTTTACAAAAAATGAAAAAAACAGCTGAAGATTATCTTGGAGAAGAAATTAATAGAGCCGTAATTACGGTCCCTGCTTATTTTAACGATGCACAAAGACAAGCGACTAAAGAAGCTGGAGAAATAGCTGGATTAAAAGTAGAAAGAATTATAAATGAACCCACTGCAGCTGCTTTAGCTTATGGTTTAGATAAAAATAATCAAAATAAAAAAATTGTTGTATACGATTTAGGAGGAGGTACTTTTGATGTTTCTATTTTAGAATTAGGAGATGGAGTTTTTGAAGTTCTATCTACTAATGGGGATACACATTTAGGAGGAGATGATTTTGATCAAGTTATTATTAATTATTTAGCAAGTGAATTTAAATCTAAAGAAGGATTAGATCTTAGAAAGGATCCTATGGCTTTACAACGTTTGAAAGAAGCATCTGAAAAAGCTAAAATCGAACTATCTTCTTCAAATCAAACAGAAGTAAATCTACCTTACATTACAGCAACGGAATCAGGGCCAAAACATTTAGTATTGACCCTTATACGTTCCAAATTTGAACAATTGTCAGAAAAATTAATACAACGCTCCATTAATCCTTGTTCTAAAGCATTAAAAGATGCAAATTTAATAACTAAAGATATAGACGAAGTAATTTTAGTTGGGGGGTCTACACGTATGCCAAAAGTACAAGAAGAAGTAGAAAAATTTTTTGGAAAAAAACCATCTAAGGGAGTTAACCCAGATGAAGTCGTCGCTATTGGGGCAGCTATACAAGGAGGTGTACTAACGGGAGATGTACAAAATGTATTGCTATTAGATGTTACTCCTTTATCTTTAGGAATTGAAACTTTAGGAGGAGTTTTTACAAAACTTATTGAATCTAATACTACAATCCCTACTAAAAAATCAGAAGTTTTTTCTACAGCATCTGATAATCAATCAGCAGTAACTATACGTGTAGGACAAGGAGAAAGACCTATGTTCAATGATAATAAAGAAATAGGGAGGTTTGACTTAGTTGATATTCCTCCAGCTCCTAGAGGAATTCCTCAAATTGAGGTAACTTTTGATATAGATGCGAATGGAATACTTAATGTTTCTGCGAAAGATAAAGGAACAGGAAAAGAACAATCAATACGTATAGAAACCTCTTCAGGATTAAATCAAGAAGAAATCGAAAAAATGAAAAAAGAGGCAAAAGAAAATGCCCAAAAAGATGAAAAAATAAAAAAAGAAATCGAAAAATTAAACACTGCAGACAATCAAATTTTTCAATCTGAAAAACAATTGAAAGATTATGGAAATAAATTATCTGAAAATAATAAAAAAAATATAGAAAATTCTTTAAAAAAATTAAAAGAAGCTCATTCTAAAAAAGATTTTGTTTCTATTGAAAATTATATGAAAAAACTAAATGAAGCTTGGACTAATGCTTCTCAAGAAATTTATAATACAAAAAATATAAATAAAAATAATCAATCAAATAAAAAAGAAGAAAAAGAAAATGAAGAAAAAAGCAGCAAAGGAAATGAAAATGTACAAGATGTAGATTATGAAGAGGTAAAATAAAAATTTATAAGATAAAGGGAGTCTATTATAATGGAATAATAGAAATTTTAGTTTCTCCTCCAATAACTTTTTCTCCCTTTTTCACTAAAATTATAGAGTTTAATGGTAAAAAAACATCAACTCTAGATCCAAATTTAATAAATCCAAATTCATGGCCTTTTTTTGCTATAGCATTCTTTTTCGCATAAGTAATAATACGTCTAGCCAAAAACCCAGCTATTTGTCTAAATAATATTTTTTCTTTTTTATTGGTTTCTACTACTATTGTTGTACGTTCGTTATGTAATGAAGATTTAGGGAGCCAAGCTATTATATATTTACCAGGATGATATTTTACATAAATAATTTTTCCAGACACAGGAAATCTATTAACATGGACATTAAAAGGAGACATAAAAATAGAAATACATATACAGTTTTTTTTTAAAAATTCATTTTCAAAAATTTGTTGTATATCTAAAATTTTACCATCAGCAGGAGAAATTATTGTTTCTTTATTATAATTTTTTTCATATAAATTTCTCTTTGGATTTCTAAAAAAAAAAATTAAAAAAAGATAAAAAGCGATCAAAAAAATTGATACGAAAATAAAAATTAATCTACACAATAAAAAGAAAAAAAATATCACTAATAATAGTATTATTACTAATGTGTATCCTAAAAATACAATTCCTTCTTTATGAATCATGATCACAAAATTATATTTTTTAATATATTTAAAAAATATAAACCAAACTAGTTACGACAGTGGCTATAATAGGAATCACAAAAATAAAACTATCTAATCTATCTAAAAATCCACCATGACCAGGAAACAAAACTCCGGAATTTTTAACACTGCAAGATCTTTTAATAGTAGATTCTACAAGATCTCCAATAGTAGAAAAAATAGGAATAGTGAAAGATAAAATAAACCAATATTTTTCTCCCCATACTTTGTATAAAAAAAATCCTAATATTATACAAAAAAATAAACCAGCAATAACACCTTCTATTGATTTTTTAGGAGAAACAGATATAGCTATTTTTCTTTTCCCCCATTTTTTTCCTATTAAATAGGATAAAGAATCATTTGTCCATATTAAAATAAATATACCTAAAATTAATTGTTTTCCATTATGAATCATAGTATATATATAAGATGCTAAATAAAAAGGCATAATAATATACATTAATCCAAAAATTAGATGACTCGCTTGTATTATTTTTTCTTTATGAGAATATTTTTTAGAAAATAATTGAATCATAAGAAAAATTATAGAATAAGGGATGAAACAAATGATATATGAAATTAATCCTTTTTCTTTTCCTATAAAAATATCCATAATAATAGAAAGTAAAAAAAATAAAGAAGTAATTTTTATTAAAATAGTGTTTATTCTTAGTATTAATAAAAATTCAAACAAACAAAATAAAGATAATATCATCATTACTATTCGAAAAGTTTTTTCTCCTTTTTCAATAGAAAAAATAATTGAAATTACATAAATCAAACCGGTAATAAATCTTATTATAAAGTCTAAATCTTTTTTTTTTTTCATTTTATATTCAAATTCATTATCAAATCAAGAAGAAGATATATTACTAACAGAACTTAACATATCACCGATTTCATCAGTATAAGGTCTCTCTCCAAATAGATTTTTTAAATCTTCTCTAAAAATAACTTCTTTTTCTAATAATTCGTTAGCCAATAACGACAATTTTTTTTCATTATTTTTCAATATTTTTTTAGCTCTTTGATATTGTTCTGTTATAATTTTAGATATTTCTTCATCTATAATTTGAGCCGTTTTTTCACTGTAAGGTTTTGAAAAAGATAATTCATTTTGTCCTGTAGAATCATAATAAGAAATGTTTCCAATTCTTTCATTCAATCCAAAAATTGCTACCATAGATTGAGCTTGTTTAGTAACTCTTTCTAAATCATTTAAGGCTCCAGTAGAAATAGATCTAAAAATAATTTCTTCGGCAGATCTTCCAGCTAATAATGCACATATTTCATCTTTCATTTGTTCTGGAGTGGTTAATTGTCTTTCCTCTGGAAGATACCATGCTGACCCCAATGATCTTCCTCTTGGAACTATAGTAACCTTTACTAAAGGGGCTGCATGTTCTAATAACCAACTAATTATAGCATGCCCAGCTTCATGATAAGCAATTCGTTTTTTTTCATTTGGTTTTATAATTTTATTCTTTTTTTCTAAACCCCCAATAATACGATCTATTGCGTCAAGAAAATCTTGATTTTCTATTTTAGATCTATCTTTTCTTGCTGCAATGAGAGCTGATTCATTACAAACATTAGCAATATCCGCTCCACTAAATCCTGGAGTTTGTCTTGCTAAAAAATCTATATCTACGTTATCAGATAATACTAATCTTTCAAGATGGACACAAAATATTTCTTTCCTTTCATTTAATTCAGGTGGATCTACTAATATAGTACGGTCAAAACGACCTGGACGAAGTAAAGCTTTATCCAAAATATCGGATCTGTTAGTTGCAGCTAATACAATTACATTAGTATGAGTTCCGAATCCATCCATTTCTGTTAAAAGTTGATTTAAAGTATTTTCTCTTTCATCATTTGATCCAGCTATACTGCTTTTTCCACGAGCTCTTCCTATAGCATCTATCTCATCAATGAATATAATGCATGGAGATTTTTCTTTTGCTTTTTCAAATAAATCTCTAACTCTAGATGCTCCTACTCCTACAAACATTTCTACAAAATCTGATCCTGATAAAGAAAAAAATGGGACCTTTGCTTCTCCAGCCACAGCTTTAGCTAATAAAGTCTTTCCTGTTCCTGGTGGACCTATCAATAAAGCTCCTTTAGGAATTTTTCCTCCAAGTTTAGTATATTTTTGTGGACTTTTTAAAAATTCCACTATTTCTTGAACTTCTTCTTTAGCCCCTTCTAAACCTGCAACATCTTTAAACGTTATTTTTACATTATCATTTTCATCAAATAACTTAGCTCTGGATTTACCAATATTAAATATTTGACCTCCTGGGCCTCCACTAGGAGATCCTATTCTTCTAAATAAAAAAATCCAAAAAATAATTAATAATATAAAAAATATACCATAATCAAAGAAAAATTTAGTTATGGTATATTCTTGTTGATTTTTAAAATCAATAACAGTACTTAAATCATATTTTTTCTTATATTCTTCATATTTTTTTTGAAAAAACTGTAAATCTCCTATTTCAAATTCATATTGTAATGGTTGTGTCATGAAACTTTTTTCAGATTCATTATTTTTAATAATATTTCGATTAGAATTATTAAATGGTAAAAATTCTTTTTTCAAATAAACATATACTATTTCTCTATGTTTTACTATAATTTTTTGAACTTTTCCTTTCGATAAGATATGAAAAAAAGTATCTTGATCTATTTTTCTAGGATTAGAAAAAGAAGATTTAAAAAAAAATATACCTAAAAATATAGCAAATATAACTGCATATACCCAAAAAAAGTTATTTTTACTTTTTATTTTTTTATTTATCATATAGGTTTCTTCATTGCTTAATTTTAAATAAAAACCTTAGTTATATTTTATGTATTATGATTCCAAAGATTTTCTATGTCATAATAGAATCTTAACTGTTCTTGAAAAATATGAACAACAATAGAAACATAATCAACTAAAATCCACTCTCTATTTTTCAATCCTTCTACATGCCAAGGTTTTTTTTGTAATTTTTCAATTATCATTTTTTCTATAGATTGAGAAATAGCATATACTTGATTATGAGAATCTCCATTACAAATAACAAAATAATCACAAACAAAATTATCTCTATTTTTTAAATTTATAACAGATATATTTTTTCCTTTAACCATTTGGATCCCTTCTATGATTTTATCTAATAACAAAACACAAATTATTTTTTAATATTGTTAAATAAATAAACAAATTTTTATTTTATTAAATTTATTTCAAAAAACAAAAATAAGGTTTTCGTTTTAAAGAAGTTAAATTTTACAAAACATTTTGAAAAAACTTATTTGGCCTATAAATCTAATTATATTAAAAAAAATTAATTCTACAAATCAATATGCTAGAAAATATATTCATGAAAAATATAATTGGATAATCATTTGGACAATGAATCAAATCAAAGGAATAGGAATGGATCAAAATTTATGGCATGCAGAAAAAAAAAAAATTTAACTTTTAGTATTGTTTTTAAACCTATTAAAACTTTACATACAAAAAAAATTTATATTATAAATGTTATTGTAAGTAATGCTATACATAAAATTTTATCTGAATATTATAATAAAAAAAATAAAGAAAAAATTTGGATTAAGTGGCCCAACGATATTATCGTAGATGATAAAAAAATAGGAGGAATTTTAATAGAGAATAGTCTTTTTTCAGGAAAAATTTATAATATTATTATTGGAATAGGTTTAAATATTTATCAAAAAAAATTTCAAAAAAAATGGAATGCTTCTTCTTTAAAAGAAATATTTAATCTAAATTTTGATTTAGATTACCTTTTTTACAATATTATATATTTTATTCAAAAAGAATACCTTCTTTTTATAATTTATGGAGAGAAATTTATACGAGAATATTACATCAATCATCTATACTTGAAAGATAAAATCTCTATTTTTTATATTTATAAAACAAATAATTATATTCTAGGCATAATACGATCTATAACAGATAAAGGGTTTTTAGTCATTGAATCTAATAAAAAATTCTATTTTTTTTTTCATAAAGAAATAGAATTTTTTATTCTGTAGTATTTTTATACCTTTTTCTTGCTATTTTTTTAATCCTATTTTTTTTATCATATTTTTCCAATCATTACGTTTTATAATTTTTTTTTCTTGAATTTTTAAAAAAATTTCTTTTTCATCCAACATTAATTCTTTAATAAAAAAGAAAAATACAATATTAATTATATTAGACGTAAAATAATATAAAGATAAAGCGGAGGCATAACTATTTATGAAAAACAACATTATGACAGGCATTAAATATAATATAAAATTCATATCAGGAATAGAAGAATCATTTTCATTTTGTGTAAAATCTTTTCTTCCATCATTACTCAATTTTGTATAAACTAACAACGCTAAAGAATATAATAAAGTTAGTAAACTTACATGATTTCCATAAAAAGGAATAAAAAAAGGTAATTTTAAAATTGAATCATATGAAGTAAGATCTTCCACCCATAAAAAAGATTTTCCTCTCAAATTAATTATAGTAGGAAAAAATTTAAATAAAGAATAGAAAATAGGAATCTGAAATAATGTAGAAATACATCCAGACATTGGATTAATCCCCACATGATGATATAAGTCCATTATCGCTCTCTGTTTTTTAAAAACATCTCCTCTATATTTATGATTTAATTTTTCAATTTCTGGACGAATCAATTTCATCATAGCGCTCAATTTATATTGTTTATAAGTAATTGGAAATAATATAAATTTTACAACTACAGTCATCAAAATAATGATAATACCATAATTTAAATTTGTTTTTTCCAAAAATTGAAAAACTACTAAAAAAAAATATTTATTAATCCATTTTAGAACCCCCCATCCAAATGGAATAATATTTTCGAATCCATTTTGATATTTTTTTAATAATTTTAAATCCAAAGGACCAAAATAAAATCGAAAAGAAAGATGATGCTCCTCATATTTTCCCGTATTAATAAATGTTTTTAATTGAATTCTTTTTAAAAAAGATCCAGAAGATAAATTTTCAGATCTAATAAAAACATTTTTTAATATTTTTTTTGGAATAAATACAAAAGAAAAAAATTGTTGCTTATGAGCAATCCAATTCGTTTCAGATATATTTTTATCTTCCGTTTTTTTTTCAGATAAATAGTTTACAGTATGGGAATTATTTGAATTTTTGTTAGAAACAGAATAATATACTTGAGTATAAGAATTCTCCCAATTTCTATCCTTTTCTAGAGACAAAATTTTATGCTCTAAATTGAGATAAAATCCATGTTTTTTATTCTCATCAAAAGAATCAAAATTTTTAATTCGAATAGAAAAACCAATATCATACTGATTTTTTTCTTCTATTGTATATATGTAATCTAAAAATCCTTTTCCATAAGGATTTTTAGCTCTCATGATAAGAGTTTTAATTCCAGAAGCTTTATTTTTTTCTAATAAAAAAGGTTTAAAATATAAAGTATTTGTGTCAATATTCAATCCTTTTTTATAAAAAAAAGATAATTTATATAATAAACTATAATTTTTTATTAAATAAAGATTTTTAGTATGATATGATAATGAAGAATTATATGCTTTATATTTTTTTAAAATAACATCATCAATTCCTCCTCCTAAACTAGATATTTTAAGTTTTAAAACATCATTTTCTAATAAAAAAAAGTCATTTTTTTTTCTTTTTGTCGTAAGAAAAATATCTTCTTTTGTAAAAGATTCTTTATGGTTTAAACTTGGTTTTCTATTATAACCACTATGGTAGTTATTGTTAAAATAAGTAAAAATTATTAAAACAAACAATATAAGAATAAATCCTATTATATAGCTATAATCTAAATTTTTCTCCTTCATATATAAGAAGAATTCTGAGAAACTATAATAGATACTTGTATAAAATTAATAAATAAAGGATGTGGATTCGTTATTGTACTTTGATATTCTGGATGATATTGAACGCCTAAGAAAAAAATATGATTTTCTAATTCTAACGCTTCCACTAAACCTGTTTCTGGATTAATTCCAACTGCCTTCATTCCAGCATTAGAAAAACATTTCAAATAATCATTATTAAATTCATATCTATGACGATGTCTTTCAAAGACATCTTTTTTTTCTCCATAAATAGAAAATATTTTAGATCCTTTTACAAGAGAACATTTCCATGTTCCTAAACGCATTGTTCCTCCTGTATGAGTTAATGTTTTTTGTTTCTCCATTAAACTTATTACTGGATAAGATGTATTTGGATTTGTTTCATAACTTTCTGCTTTTGTTAATCCTAATACATTTCTAGCAAATTCTATTACGGCAATTTGCATCCCCAAACATATTCCAAAAAATGGGATTTGATTTTCTCTTGCATATTTTGCTGCAAGTATTTTTCCTTCTATTCCTCTATTTCCAAATCCTGGAGCAACTAAAATTCCTGAAATTCCTTTAAAATATTCATTTATATTTTTCTCTTTTATCATTTCTGAATAAATCCATTTTATATCAACATAAGTTTCATTTTTTGTTCCTGCATGAATTAAAGCTTCCGTAATTGATTTATAAGAATCATGTAAAGAAACATATTTTCCAACTAATGCTATTTTAATTTCATATTTTGGATTTTTATATTTTTTAATAAAAATTTTCCATTTATCCAAATCTGGAGTTGTAATGGTAGATAAATTTAAATGATTCAATACGACTTCATCAAAATTTTGTAAATTTAATAAACAAGGAATTTCATATATAATTTTAGTATCTATTGATTCAATAACATGTTTTGGTTTAACATTACAAAATAAAGCCAATTTGTTTCTAATATTATCCGATATATGTTTTTCTGTTCTACAGACTATAATATCTGCTTGTATTCCATTTTCCATTAAATTTCGAACAGAATGTTGTGTTGGTTTTGTTTTAATTTCTCCAGTAACCGTAATATATGGAAGTAACGTCAAATGAATTACTAATCCATTAAATTTTCCTAATTCCCACTTTAATTGACGCACTGATTCAACGTAAGGTAAACTTTCTATATCGCCTACAGTTCCTCCTATTTCAGTAATAATAATATCATAATTTTGGGATTCTCCAAGTATTTTTATCCGTCTTTTAATTTCATCAGTAATATGTGGAATAACTTGTACTGTTTTTCCCAAATAGTTTCCTTTTCTTTCATTATCTATTACTGTTTTATATATAAAACCTGATGTTACATTATTTTCTTTAGTTGTAGCTTGATTTAAAAATCGTTCATAATGTCCTAAATCTAAATCTGTTTCTGCTCCATCTTTAGTCACAAAACATTCTCCATGTTCATAAGGATTTAAAGTTCCTGGATCTACGTTAAAATAAGGATCTAATTTTAATATCGAAATTTTATATCCCCTCGCTTTTAATAACATACCTAACGAAGCTGAAACAATTCCTTTTCCTAAAGAAGAGCTGACTCCTCCTGTAACAAAAATATATTTTGTTTCCATCAAAATAAAAAATAAAACAAACTAAACAAATTTTTATTGAACTCTTCTGAAAAAGAAGAGTTCAATAAAAATTGATCTATAAATTGGATAATAAATTCTAATTTAAAAAATGAGAATTTATGATTTTTTTTTTATATTTACCAATATTTGGGGCAAGTTCTACACAATCAGCTCCCTATCAATCCTCCAGGGTGGGAACACAGCAAAGGGAATCAGGTTGTAGCGATGTGATGTAGTTAAGCTTGCCCCTTTTTTATCTCCCATTTCATAATAAAAAAAGAAAAGGAATTTATGGAATATTTGTTAAAATGTAATTTTTGTGGAAGGAATAAAAATGATATCACTTTTCTTATATCAGGAATAAATGGACATATTTGTAACGACTGTGTCGAAAAAACTTACTCTATAGTTCATAAAAAATTTTTATTAAAGAATACTCGTAATAAAAATAATAATGAATTTATAGAGATAAAAAAACCAAAAGAAATAAAATCTTTTTTAGATAAATATGTTGTGGGACAAAATGAAGCCAAAAAAATTATATCCGTAGCTGTTTATAATCATTATAAACGCATAGAAAAACAAAATGAGACAAATATAGAAATAGAGAAATCTAATGTATTATTGATTGGGGAAACAGGAACAGGAAAAACTTTACTAGCAAAAACTATATCAAAACTTTTGAAAATCCCCTTTGCTATAGCTGATGCTACTACTCTAACTGAAGCAGGGTATGTAGGGGAAGACGTCGAATCTATTTTAAGTAAATTATTACAATCTGTTAATTATAATATAGATTATGCTGAAAAAGGAATCATTTTTTTGGATGAAATAGATAAAATTTCTAGAAAAAGTAATAATCCTTCTATTACTAGAGATGTATCTGGAGAAGGTGTACAACAAGCGTTACTAAAAATATTGGAAGGATCCGTAATCAATGTTCCTCCACAAGGAGGAAGAAAGCATCCAGATCAAAAAATGATACAAATTAATACTGAAAATATACTATTTATAGCTGGAGGAACTTTTGATGGTATAGAAAAAATTATTTCGGATAGAACAGAAAAAATGTCTATAGGTTTTATGACTAAAGACAAAAGAAAAAAAAATATAGAAAATAATTATCTAAAAAATATTCTTTCTGAAGATTTAAAAAATTTTGGATTAATTCCTGAAATTATAGGAAGATTCCCTGTTGTTACTTATTTAAATCCACTAAACAAAAATACATTAAAACAAATTTTAATTGAACCAAAAAATGCTTTAATCAAACAATATAAAAAATTATTTGATATGGATCATATTTCTTTAAATATAACAGATGACGCCTTAAATATTATAGTGGATCAAACTTTTCAATTAGGTTTAGGAGCCAGAGGCTTACGGACATTTTGTGAAAAAATATTTTTAGATTATATGTTTGATATAGAAAATGTTCAATCTACATTAAATATAGATCAAAATATAGTAAAACAAAAACTTTTTTATTCTTAATCATTCTCTAATAAGTTTCCACAATTTTTTGATCAATTCTGATAATCCTTCTTTTGTAAAAGAAGAAATCAAAATAATATTTTCTTTTAATTTAAAAAAAAATTCCTTTATTTCCTTTTTTTTTTCATCATTGATTAAATCCGATTTAGATATTGCCAATAAACGTTTTTTATTTAAAAGATTTGAATTAAATTTTTTCAATTCATTTAATAAAATAAAGTATTCTTTTTTTTTATCTATTGTTTCTGAAGAAATTAAAAATAACAAAACGGAATTTCTCTCTACATGTCTTAAAAAATGATGTCCTAAACCTTTACCTTCAGACGCTCTTTCTATAATTCCAGGAATATCAGCCGCTAAAAAAGAATTGAAATCTACTTCTACCACTCCTATATTTGGAATTTTCGTTGTGAAAGCAAAATTTCCTATTTTAGGTTTAGCTTTTGTTATTATAGAAAGTAAAGTAGATTTTCCAGTATTAGGAAACCCTATAAATCCTACATCTGCTAATATTTTTAATTCTAAAAAAATCCAATTTCCTTTTGTTTTCATTCCCGATTGAGCATAGTCAGGAGACTGATAAATAGAATTTTTAAAAAAAGCATTTCCTTTTCCTCCTTTTCCTCCCTCAAATAAAATTTTTTTTTGAAGATTTTTGGTTATTTCCATTAAAATATTTTTTTTTTCATCTTTTACTACAGTTCCTACAGGTACTTCTATTAATAACTCTTTTCCATTTGCCCCAGTTATGTTATTTCCTTTTCCTGGAAATCCGGACTTAGCTATCCAATGCTTATGATATCTTAAATGTAAAAAAGTATGAATGTTAGAATTTCCTTTAATAATAATATTTCCTCCTTTTCCTCCTGTTCCCCCATCTGGGCCCCCTCTACTTATATGTCTATCCCTATAAAAATGAACGCATCCACACCCTCCATCTCCACTTTTACAATAAATTTTTATAAAATCGACAAAAGAGTTTTTCATAATTATAATAGATTCATTATTTTTTTTTCTATAAAAATAGAAATTTTTTCTACAGATAAAGAAGCGTTTAATTTTATTAAATTATGTTTACATTTATGATGATTCCATATCATAGATGTTTCTTTATCGTATTCTTTTATTCTTCTTTGAACTGTGATAATATCCGTATCATCATCACGATAATCCGTTATTCTTCTTTTGAATAATCTATTGATTATCAAATCTTTTTGAATAAAAAAATAAAAAATAATATTAATTTTACCTAAACAAAATTCTGTTAATATTTTCTCTAAAGAAAATATTTGATTTTTGGTTCTAGGATATCCATCATAAATAATACCTTTAGCCTTACAATGTTTTTTTATTTCTATATTTAACATATTTGTGGTAATTACATCAGGGACTAATATTCCTTGATTTATATAATAACTCACTAGTTTTCCTAAATTCGTCTTCCTTTTCATATGATCTCTAAATATCATTCCAGTAGATAGGTGTATGAACCCAAATTTATTTGACATGATTTCAGCTTGAGTCCCTTTTCCAGAACCCGGTGGGCCAAACAATATAATATGTATCATAAAATAATAAAAATTATGAATTTTATGCAAAAAAATACAATAGATATATAAATTAAATATGTTATGTGTGGAAATATAGAAGAAGTAAGTATATTATTAATTATAAATGAATGGCTTTTCCATAAGCATTAGCTATAGATTCTATAATAGATTCACTTAATGAAGGATGAGGATGTATACTTCCCAAAATTTCATAGCTTGTTGCTTCTAATTTTCTAGAAACTACCACTTCTGAAATTAAATCTGTAACATGATTCCCGATCATATGGCATCCTAACCATTCATCATATTTATCATCAAAAATTACTTTTACAAAACCATCAGTATTATTATCAGAAATAGATCTTCCTAAAGCACTAAAAGGAAATTTTCCTACTTTTATTTGAAACCCCTTTTTTTTAGATTCTTTTTCTGTATAACCTACTGAAGCTATTTCAGGAAGAGAATAAACACATTTTGGAATATTATTGTAATCTATTTTTGGAAAATTTAAACCTTTTATATTTTCAATACAATTTATTGCCTCATGTGAGGCTACATGAGCTAAAGAAGGAGTTTGAATTACATCTCCAATAGCATAATATCCATCTACATTCGTACGATAATTTTCATCAACAACGATAAATCCTTTTTCTATTTGAATCCCTATCTCTTCCAATCCAATATATTTAATATTTGGAACGACTCCTATAGCGTATAAAATAGTATCTACTTTTAATACAACATTTTTTTTCAATGATGTTTGAATATCAACTATGACTTCACTCTTATCATTATTATAAGTGATTTTATTTATATTGGAAGATATATAATTTTTAATTCCTACTTTATCAAAAGATAATTTCAAATAATCAGATATATCATCATCTCCATTAGGAAATAACTTAGAACATATTTCTATAATTGTTACCTTCGTCCCCATAGAATGATAAAAATAAGCAAATTCCAATCCTATAGAACCAGAACCTATAATTACCATTTTTTTTGGTAATGAAGATAAGGATAATGCTTCTTTATATGTTATAATTTTTTTTCTATCATATTGAAATTTTGTATCAACTTTAGGAATTGCACCAGTAGCAATAATAATATGTGAAGCAGAATATTCTCCGATGCTTTTTTCATCTTTAAAAATTTCTATTTTTTTTCTTTTTTTTAACTGTGCATTTCCATAAATAACATGAATTCCATTTTTTTTCATTAAAAACGAAACTCCTTTTTTTATTTGATCAACGGTTCTTCTACTCTTATCAAGAATTTTAGAATAATCTATTTCAAAATCTTTATTTTTTATCCCAAATAATTCTCCATTGTTTTTTATGGATTGTAAAATTTTTGCACTATTCAAAAGTGATTTGGTAGGAATACATCCCCAGTTTAAACAAACTCCCCCAAGTGAATCTTTTTCCACTACAGCTGTTTTCATTCCAAGTTGTGCAGCACGTATAGAAGCTACATAACCTCCTGGTCCACTTCCTAAAATAATAATATCAAAATGCATAACCGTAATATAAATAAAACATTTAAATTTACAGATTTTTCTTATTTATAAATAAAAAAGTTATTCTTTTTATTAATGAAAATATTATAAATTTGTATACTATATAGTAGTAATTATGAAGTTTTTTATAGATACAGCTAATTTAAAAGAAATTGATGAAGCAAGATCATTAGGTATGTTAGACGGAGTTACAACAAATCCATCTTTAATATCAAAAGAATCTGTTTTCAATCAAAAAGACATTCAGAAACATTATATATCTATATGTCAACGTTTAAAAAATGAAGAAAATCTGAGCGCAGAAATTATTAGTACTGATTATAATAAAATGATTCAAGAAGGAGAAGAACTTTCTTTTCTACACCCAAAAATTGTGGTAAAAATTCCCATAACGAAAAATGGGATCAAGGCAATTAAATATTTTTCTAATAAAAAAATTAAAACAAATTGTACTCTAATTTTTTCTACAGGACAAGCTATCCTAGCAGCTAAAGCTGGAGCAAGCTATGTCTCCCCATTTTTAGGGAGATTAGATGATATATCTCATAACGGATTAAATTTAATCCGAGAAATAAAAAATATATATGAAAATTATCATTTTAAAACAAAAATATTAGCGGCTTCTATACGCCATCCTTTGCATATTATAGAATGTTCTAAAATTGGAATATATGCTACAACTTCTCCTATAAATGTCATTTATTCTTTATTAAATCATCCATTGACTGATATAGGATTAGATAAATTTATAAAAGATTTTCATAGTAAAATAAAATAATCAAATTTTTATTTTTCCATCTAATAAATATTGAATAGAAATAGATGTAGATTTTGGAAGTTTTTCATATAATTTTGATAATTCGATTTGTTCTTTATTTTCAAAAATTTCTTCTAGATTATTTTTATTCATAAAATTGAATTCTTCTAATTTAGTATACAAATCTTCTTTAATTTTATTGTTAATTTTTTGACTTATATTTTCTAATATACATATAGTTTCATATATATTTTTTCCCGATTTTTTTTCCATCTGAATACGATCTATAGTTTCCGTATTTATTGGAGCATTAATATCTCTTAAAAAATTCATAGAATTTACAATCATTTTAATTTCTTATATAAAACCTTTAGTTTTTTTACATTAAAAGAATACGGAAAATTTTTCATATATTCTTCATATGATTTTATAAAATCTTTTTTTTTAGAAAGTTGATATTGATATACGCAAATTTTATACATAACTTTTTCTTTGAAATGACTTTTTGGAAAATCATTAATAAGATCTTTAAAATAAATTAAAGAAGCTTGATATCTTTGCATTAAAAAATAAGAATTGGCTATACAATAATTTTTTTTCTCTATTTTTGTTAATAAATTATTAAGCAACCTATAAGCTTCTTTAGCTTTTATACTATCAGAATATTCTTTAATGAATTGATTAAATTCGTTAATTGCAATATTTTTTTTTGTTTAAAATTTAAATAAAGACGAAAGATAACAACGTTTTTCAAATTCCTTTAATGCATCCTACTCTGATAAAACCGATTTTTTTTTCTATAAAAAAAGAACATCCTTCAAAAAGAAAATTAATAAATAATGCTAATTTCAAAAAAAGAATTCTAATCATAATTTTTTTTTTTATGAAAGTTTTTCATGTCTTTATCCAATAAATATAAACCTCCTTTATCTTCTCCTATTAATTCTATTTTATCTAAAATCATTTTACTTAAAGCCTCTTCTTCAATTTGTTCTTCAATATACCATTGCAAAAAATGATATGTAAAAAAATCTTTTTCTTGTAAAGAAATTTCGACTAAAAAATTAATTTCTTTGGAAATTTTTTTTTCATGTTCAAATAATTTTGTAAACAATTCTTTTAAAGATAGGGATGTTACATTTATCATTGATATATTATTCAAAATAACATTTCCTCCTCTTTTATTAATATATCTAATAATTTTTAACATATGGATTCTTTCCTCATTAGAATGATCATATAAAAATTCAGAGATACCTTCGTAACCTTTTCTCTCTACCCAAGATGCCATAGATAAATATAATTGAGAAGATTCTGATTCTCTGTTTAACTGTCTAGTTAACCCTTTTTGTATTTTTTCACTTATCATATTTTTCAATCACTTATTTTATTAATTTGTTCTAAAAAATACAACATTTTTTCTCTTAAAATTTTAGTTCCAACTAATAATGGTAATCTAACATATGGATCACATATTCCTATTACATCTAAAAAAGTTTTAATCCCTGTAGGATTCCCTTCTTCATAAATAAGATCTATTATTTTAATAATTTTATAAAAAATAGAAAAAGCTTTTTTCACATTATTATCCCTTGCAAAAGATATCATCTTAGAAATTTTATCAGGAAATCCTTGAGCAATGACGGAAATCACACCTTCTCCTCCACCTAATATAACAGGCAAAGTTATAAAATCGTCTCCTGATATGACACTAAAATTTTCTGGTTTATGCTTAATAATTTTATAAGATTGTAAAATATTTCCAGAAGCTTCTTTTATCCCAATTATATTATTAAAATCATAAGCTAAACGTAAAACAGTCTCCGGTATAATATTAGATCCTGTTCTTTTAGGAACATTATATAGAATAATATCTCCCTCTGTACAATTTACAATAGATTTGAAATGTTGATATATTCCCTCCTGAGAGGGAGTATTATAATAAGGAGATACTGAAAGAATAGCATAAAAATCTGATAAGTTTTTTATGCTATTTATTTCTTTTATAACATCTTTCGTATTATTTCCTCCGATTCCCAATATTAAAGGAAGTTGTTTATAATTAGCATTTTGAATGCATTTTACAATATCACATCTTTCTTCATTGTTTAATGTAGCTGTTTCTGCTGTAGTCCCCAATGCAACCAGATAATCAACATTATTATCCAAAACATATTTTACAAGCCTTTGAAGTCCATTGAAGTCAACTTTTCCATCCTCTTTAAAAGGAGTAACTAACGCTACACCTGTTCCATATAATTTTTTCATAGATTAGTTTACTACATTTTATATTTATTATATGATAAATATAATTGTTATTTCATGTTTATTTAATCACAATATTGTAAAAAAAAATAAAAACAGATGTAAGCGCAATAAACACAAAACAAAGACTAATAATCTCTTTTTGCTCTCGGCCTAGCTGCAGATACAATAATATTTCTACCCATAAATTCTGTTCCATTCAATTTTTCTATAGCTTGTTTAGCGTTTTCTTCATTAGACATCTCTATAAATCCAAATCCTTTACTTCTTCTGCTTGATGTAGATTCATCAAAAATTATCTTTGCATGAGTAACTTCTCCCACAGATTCAAAATATTTTTTCAATTCTTGTTCTGTCATATCATAAGATAAATTCCCTACGTATAGTTTCGTATTGTCCATATTAAAAATAAATTGTTTTAAAAGCAAATTTATAGAAATATTTTTTCTAAAAAAGAAAAATATATTATTCAAACCTAAAAGAAATTTAAATAATGATTTTTTTTATTTAAAAAAAAAGACTTAAAAATAAAATTTTTTGAATTTTTGTGTTAGATTTGAAAATTCTTTTTTTTAATAATTATAAAAAACACCTTTAATGAATAATTTTTCTATTATATCATCATTATTGGATAATGATTTTTATAAATTTACAATGCAAAATGCTGTAATTAAGTTATTTCCATTAGCAAAAGCTAAATATGAATTTATAAATAGAGGACAACATTCTTTTCCTAAAAATTTTGATAAAATTCTGAAAGAAAATTTAAATAAAATGGCTTATTTAAAACTTTCAAATGAAGAAAGGATTTTTTTAGAAAAAAATTGTCCTTATTTAGATTCTTCTTATTTAGATTTTTTAAATAAATACCAATATAATCCAAAAGAAGTAAATATTTTTCAAAGAGGAGAAAATATACAAATGCATATAGAAGGACTATGGAGTCGGACTATATTATGGGAAGTTCCTTTGATGGCCATTATATCTGAATTATATTATAAATTAACAAAAAGACAGAAAATATCAGAAAAAAAAATTACAAGTATAACAAAAGAAAAATTAAATAAATATAAAAAATTACAAGTAAAAATTGGAGAATTTGGAACTAGAAGAAGATTTTCTTATAAAGTACATAAATTAGTTCTAAAAACGTTAACAGAAGAAGGGACCCCATTTTTTATGGGAAGCAGTAATGTTCATCTTTCTCATATTTTTTCAAAAAAACCAATAGGGACACAAGGACACGAATGGGTCATGTTTCATGCAGCAAAATATGGATTTCGTATAGCAGATCGCATAGCAATGGAAAATTGGTTTAATATTTATAAAGGGAATTTAGGAATAGCTTTATCTGACACATATACTTCTCCAATTTTTTTCAAAAATTTTAATAAACAATTTTCAAATATTTTTAAGGGAATTAGACATGATAGTGGAGATCCCATTTTTTTCACTAAAGAAACAATAAAACATTACAAAAAATTTAAAATAAATCCTATAAGAAAAAAAATCATATTTTCAGATAATCTTGATCCATGTAAAGTCGCTTATATTTCTTCTTTCTGTAAAAATAAAATAAACACTTGTTTTGGTATAGGAACCAATTTTACTAATGATGTAGGTTTACCTTCTATGAAAATTGTTATAAAAATGGTAAAAGCTCTTCCAGAAAAAAAATGGATATCAGTGGTAAAACTTTCAAATATAAAAGAAAAATCTACAGGAGAAAAAAATATGATTTGTTTTGCTAAAAAAATTCTTCATATATAATGTATAAAATAGTTTTTTATTCATGACATAATGACATTATGTATTTTTATTGTATATATTATGCATATGAAAAATAAAAGTTTTTATATTGAAAATTATGGTTGTCAAATGAATATAGCAGATAGTGATATTATCACTTATATTTTATTGAATAATGGTTTTATTTTATCTGAAAATTTAAATCAAGCAAACATAATTTTGATAAACGCATGTTCTATTCGACAAAACGCTGAATTTACCTTAAAAAAAAGATTAGAACAATTAAAATTTATTAAAAAAAGAAGACCAATTTGGATTGGAATTGTAGGATGTTTTTCAAAAGAAATAAAAAAATTTTTTTTACAAAAAAAAATAGTAGATTTTTTTGTCAATCCAGATTCTTATAGAGAAATACCTAATTTTATTTATTATTCTATAATGGGGAAACAATATCCTTATGTTGCTAGAAAAAACAATGAAACTTATGCGGATATAAGTTTTGTAAAAAAAATAAACCCAAATCATAAAAAAATAACAACTTTTTTAAGTATAACAAGAGGTTGTAATAACATGTGCACATTTTGTATAGTCCCTTTTACCAGAGGAAGAGAAAGAAGTAGCGATCCATATTATATTATTGAGGAATGTAAACGTTTATATCATAATGGATTTAAAGAAATCACTCTTTTAGGACAAAATGTAGATTCTTATCTATGGATAGGAACAGATATGATGAAAAAAAATATTGTAGATTTTTCTAAACTTTTAGATCTTATAGCTAAAGAAATCCCTTTTATGAGAATTAGATTTTCTACATCAAACCCTCATGATATGTCTAATGAAGTCCTAAAAGTAATTTCTAAACATAGAAATATTTGCAAACATATTCATTTACCTGTACAATCTGGAAGTAATAAAATGCTAAAATTAATGAATAGAAAATATACACGGGAAAAATATCTTTTGTTGGTAAAAAAAATTAAAAGTATTATTCCAGAATGTTCTATTTCTCATGATATTATGACTGGATTTTGTAATGAAAATGAAGAAGATCATCAGAAAACTATAAGTTTAATGAATGAAATCAAATATAATTATGGATATATGTTTTCTTATTCTCCTAGACCTGGAACTTATGCATATAGAAAATTAAAGGATAATGTTCCTGTCAATATCAAAAAAAGACGATTAAAAGAAATTATTGATTTACAAAGAAATCATTCATTGTATAGAATGCAAGAGCATTTAGATAAAATAGAAGAAGTTTTAATAGAAGGAGAATCAAAAAAAAATAATCAATATTGGTATGGAAGAAATACACAAAATATAATAGTAGTTTTTCCTAAAAAATACTTAAATATTGGGGATTTAGTTTATGTAAAAATAATAGATACCACATCTGCAACTTTAATAGGAAAACATTGCAAATGATGTAAAAAAAAGATGTAAAAAAAAATAAAAACATGGAATCCGTCTTTATCCAAAATATAAAACAAAAATTTGGAATCATTGGATATGATTATGCTTTACATAGAGCTTTAGAAAAAGCCATACAAGTTGCCCCTACTGATATTTCTGTATTAGTTCTTGGAGAAAGTGGAGTAGGGAAAGAATTTATACCAAAAATAATTCATCAATATTCTTCTCGAAAACATCATGCTTATATTGCAGTAAATTGTGGGGCTATTCCAGAAGGAACTATTGATAGTGAACTATTCGGACATGAAAAAGGGTCTTTTACAGGAGCTACAAGCATGCGAAAAGGTTATTTTGAAGGAACAAATGGAGGAACTCTATTTTTAGATGAAGTAGGAGAGCTTCCTTTAACTACGCAAGTACGTCTTCTTAGAATATTGGAATCTGGAGAATTTATTAAAGTAGGATCTTCTAAAATTCAAAAAACTAATATACGTATTGTTGCTGCTACTAATTTGAACATGATAGAATCTGTCCAAAAAGGAAAATTCAGAGAAGATTTGTATTATCGTCTAAATACAGTACAAATTAATGTTCCACCTTTGCGTTTTCGTAAAAATGATATTAAATTTTTATTTAAAAAATTTTCTAATGATTTTGCGGAAAAATATCATATGCCTCCAGTAACACTTACGGAAGAATCTTTAAAATATTTAAAAGATTATTCTTGGCCTGGAAACATAAGACAATTAAAAAATTTAATAGAACAAATTTCTGTAGTGGAAACTAAACGTGAAATTTCTGTAGAAAAATTTAAAGAATATATTCCAGAAAATATTCCATCAATATCTTTTTCTAATCATAATGGAATAGAAACATCTTTTCATGATAGGGAAAGAGATTTTCTTTATAAAATTTTGTTTGATATGAAAAAAAATTTGAATGATTTAAAAAATATTACTTTTCAATTAATTAAAAATAATTCTAATACTAGATTTATTGAAGAAAATCAACAACTTATGGAAAAAGTTTTTGGGAAAATGATTCATAATAGAGATGATTCAATATTTCAATTGGAAGATTCATCTAAATCTGATGAAGATTTAGATTATGAAGAAGTAGAAGAAGATTTATCCAAAAATGAGTTATCTTCTTTTTCTTTACAAAAAAAAGAAATAGAATTTATTCAAAAAGCTTTGAAAAAAAGTAATGGGAAAAGAAGAAAGGCTGCAAAAGAATTAGGAATTTCAGAAAGAACATTATATAGAAAAATTAAACAATATGGCTTATAAAAAAATTTTTTTTATTTTCACTTTCATATTTTTTATGATAGTTAGTTGTAATCATTCATCTATTTCATCATTTTTTGATTTAAAAAAAACAATAGAAATAGGAGAAATTACAGAAGTAGTTAATATACCTGGAAGATCTATTTCCTTTGATTTTAAAAGAAGTATTGAAAATTATATAATGAAACATAATCCTTCTAATTTAGTATTAAAAAATGGAGATGTTGTTTTAGAAGGTGTATTTTTAAGTTACGCAATTATTCCATTGGATAATTATCCGTTGAAAAAAATTAAAGTTACCGCAAAAATATCTTATCTAGATAAGATTGAACCAGAAAAAAATTGGGAAAAATGTTTTGTGGTATCGGAAGAATTTTATAATAATAAGAAAAATCTTTTTTCAAAAGAAATTATTGATAAAATTATAGAAAAGTTGACAATTGAGGTATTTCGTAAAATATTTAATAATTCCAATAATGATTGGTAAATAAAATAATAAATAAATGGAAAATACATCCATAATTATATTTGGTTTTTTTATTATTGTAATATGTCTTTTACTTATGTTGGTAATATTAATACAAAATCCTAAAAAAGAAAGCATTCATCAATCTTTTATGGAAAAAAATTTTAGATTTTTTGGAATTAAAAGAACAAATACATTTTTGGAGAATATTACTTGGTTTTTATCCATTATTATATTTTTTTTAACTCTATTTTTCAATTTTTTACTAAAATCAAAATAATATGTCATTATGACATTTAATATTGCTTAAATGAAAAAAAATTTGAATTTTTTTATTTGGCATGTTTTTGGCTTTGAACGATTAGAACTGTTAACCTTAAAATTATTTTAATATGGTGGAAGTAAAGATTAAACCTTTGGCAGATCGTGTTCTTGTGCAACCTGATCCTGCTGAAACAAAAACCGCTTCAGGTATTATTATTCCTGATACAGCAAAAGAAAAACCACAAAAAGGGACTATAATAGCAGTAGGTCAAGGAAAAAAAGATGAACCTATGAATCTAAAAGAAGGGGATCGAGTTTTGTACGGTAAATATTCTGGAACAGAATTAAAATGGGAAGGAGAAGAATATCTTATTATGCGAGAATCTGATGTTATAGCTATCATATGATTCATATTTTACTTTATTAAATCAGGAAAATTTATTAAAATTTAAAAAATTATGGCAAAAGATATTAAATTTGATATTGAAGCGAGAGATAAATTAAAAAAAGGAGTAGATGCATTGGCGAATGCAGTTAAGGTCACTTTAGGTCCAAAAGGTCGTAACGTTGTGTTACAAAAATCCTTTGGAGGCCCTCAAGTAACTAAAGATGGAGTTACTGTAGCTAAAGAAATAGAATTGGAAGATTCTATAGAAAATCTTGGAGCGCAAATGGTGAAAGAAGTAGCTTCTAAAACTAATGATGTAGCTGGAGATGGAACTACTACTGCTACTGTGTTGGCTCAGGCTATTGTTAGGGAAGGATTAAAAAATGTGGCAGCTGGAGCAAATCCTATGGATTTGAAAAGAGGAATAGATAAAGCTTTAGAAGTAGTAATTTTAGACTTAAAAAGACAATCTAGAGAAGTTGGAGGAAATACAGAAAAAATAAAACAAGTAGCTTCTATTTCTGCAAATAATGATGAAAAAACTGGAGCTTTGATCGCCGATGCTTTTGAAAAAGTGGGAAAAGAAGGAGTTATTACGGTTGAAGAAGCAAAAGGAACAGATACATCTGTAGATGTAGTTGAAGGGATGCAATTTGATAGAGGATATCAGTCTCCATATTTTGTGACCAATACTGAGAAAATGATAACAGAATTTGATCAACCTCAAATTTTATTATCTGATAAAAAAATAGCAGCAATGAAAGATTTGTTGCCTATATTAGAACCTGTCGCTCAATCCGGTAAACCTTTATTAATTATTTCTGAAGAAGTAGAAGGAGAAGCTTTAGCTACATTAGTAGTTAATAAAATACGAGGTACTTTAAAAGTTGCAGCTATTAAAGCTCCTGGTTTTGGAGATAGAAGAAAAGCAATGTTAGAAGATATTGCTATCTTGACAGGAGGTTCCGTTATCTCTGAGGAAACAGGAAGTAAATTAGAGGATGTTAAATTAAATATGCTAGGAAAAGCAGAAAGAGTTATTATAGATAAAGATAATACTACTATAGTCAATGGAGGTGGAAATAAAAAAGATATAAGAGCACGTGTAGATCAAATTAAATCTCAAATAGAATCTACAACATCCGATTATGATAAGGAGAAGCTACAAGAACGTCTTGCTAAATTAGCCGGTGGGGTAGCAGTTCTTTATGTTGGTGCAGCATCTGAAGTTGAAATGAAAGAAAAAAAAGATCGTGTAGATGATGCTTTAAATGCAACTAGGGCTGCAGTAGAAGAAGGAATAGTAGCAGGAGGTGGAGTAGCTTTAGTTCGTGCTATAAAATCTTTAGATCATACAACAGGAGATAATTCAGATCAAGATACTGGAATACAAATAGTTAGAAGATCTCTTGAAGAACCTTTACGTCAAATTGTAGCTAATGCAGGTGGAGAAGGTTCTGTAGTTGTTGCTAAAGTAGCAGAAGGAAAAGGCGATTTTGGATATGATGCTAAAATTGGTGAATATAAAAATATGATAGAAGAAGGAATTATAGACCCTACAAAAGTAGCTAGGGTTGCATTAGAAAATGCAGCTTCTGTATCAGGAATGTTATTAACTACTGAATGTGTTGTTACAGAAATAAAGAAAGACGAATCTAGTGTTACACCTCCAATGCCAGGAGCTGGAGGAGGTGGTATGGGAGGAATGATGTAATTTTATATTAATGTTAAAAAAAAATAGTGTCTTATCAGACACTATTTTTTTGATTAATTTAAAACCAATTTTTCTGAATTTTCAAAGTTTGTTCAATAACATCTCTTACACATCCTTTTCCTCCTTTTTTTGGTGAAATATATTTAGAAATATCTTTGACCTCTTGAACTGCATCTATTGGAGAACAAGGTAAAGCTACAGATTTCATAATCTCAATATCAGGAATATCATCTCCCATATAGAGAATTTCTTTTTTAGTTATATTTAAAATTTTACAATATTCATCTAAATATTTTTTTTTATTATCTACTCCTTGATAAATATAAGGAATATTTAAACTTCTTAAACGTCTAAAAACCATTAAATCTGATCCCCTTGTTATGATGCATAAATTATATCCTTTTTTTCTTGCCAATTGCATTGCATATCCATCTTTAACAAACATTTGCCTAACCATATTCCCATCTGGAAATAAATTTAAAGTACAGTTTGTCAATACTCCATCAACGTCAAATATGAAAGTATTAATCTTATTCATTATACTTATATAACTCTCCATTATATTCCATTAAACATAATAAAAACAACCGATCATTGTTTATTATTACTTCGCAATAAACAACTTAAAATAAAATTATAAACTCAACAACATATAAATTTAAATATCTTCAAAATTAATATTTGTAAAATTTTTTATATCCGATGTTTTTTTTTGTTGTCCATCCTTAATTTCTTGATTATATGTAGTATGATTTTTAAAATCTTTTTGATGACGTTCTGAAATAACCTCTCTTCCTTTTTCATTAATAATAAATCGAATCATATCATCAAGTATACTTTGAAATTTTGAAAAATCTTCTTTGTATAAATAAATTTTATGTTTTTTATAAGTTATTTCTCCTGTTTCAGAAAAATTTTTTTTACTTTCAGTTATAGTCAAATAATAATCACCAGCTCTTGTTTCTCTTGCATCGAAAAAATAAGTTCGACTACCAGTTTTTAGAGTTCGTGAACAAATTTCATTTCTTTCTTTTATATTTTCTTTTTCGTCCATTTCAAAAATATTATAATCCTAATTCAGCAAATCTAAATAAAAAAAATGGTCCATACTATTTTTTTATTACAATTATTCAAAATTAATTTTATAAAGAAATATTATAATTTTTTATTTTTGATATTTTTCCATTTTTTAACACAATAAACAAATCAAAATCAGAAATATAAGAAGTATCATGAGTTATAATAATAATAGTACTATATTTCATTTCCTCTTTAATATAATGAATAATTAATTTCCTAGTTTTTTGATCTATAGCAGAAAAACTATCATCAAATATAAGAATTTTTGGATTTCTTATGATAGCTCTAGCTATACATATTCTTTGTTTTTGCCCTCCAGATAAAGTAACTCCTCTTTCCCCTATAATTGTTTCATATCCATTTTTAAAATTTAAAATATCATTTTCTATCATAGCAATCTTAGCAGCATCATATACTTTACATGGAGTAACTTTATTCAGACTTCCTAAAGCTATATTATTATAAATAGAATCTGAAAAAAGAAAAGACTCTTGAGGGACATAACCAATGCTTTTCCTTAAATCATATAAATTATGATCTCTTAAAGATAAATTATCTATTAAAATCTCTCCTTGATTCGGATCATATAAACGGGATATTAATCTACCTATAGTTGTTTTTCCTGATCCTGTTTCTCCTGTCAAAATTAAAGTTTTTCCTTTTATTAAAGTAAATGATATTTTACTAATTGTATGATTTAGATTTTCTTGTTTTATATTATTTTTATGATTATTCTGACAATAGAAAAAACTCACATTTTTAAATTTAACTGTTCCAAAAATTTTTGTATTTATCAAATTATTATTCAATATTTTAGGTTTCTCTTTCAAAAATTCACTAATACGAATTTGCGAAACTTTAGCTCTTTCTAAAATAGAAACCACCCATCCTAATATAATAAAAGGAAAAATTAAAACATTTATATATGTAAAAAATTCAGCAATAGTTCCAATTTCTTTTATTTCTCCTTTAAAATATTTTTGACTTCCGAAAAAAAGAATTAATAAATGACAAGTTCCTATGAAAAATATAATAATAGAAGATAATATAGTATCAATTCTAGCTAATTCTATATTTTTTTTATGATATTTTAATATAATTTTCCTATGTTTTTCTTGAAAAAAAGATTCTGATACAAATGATTTAATAATATGAATTCCTGAAAAAGTTTCTTGTACAAAAGAACATATAATAGACTGAAAATTTTGAACTTCTTCACTTTTATTAGTAATAAAAACGCTAATATAATAAATAGAAATAAAAAGAATAGGAATGGGTAAAATAACATAAAAAGTCAGTATTTTATTAATACGTAACATTTGCATAAAAACCATAAAAAAAAGAACTATAAGATTCAAAAAATACATTATTCCAGGACCTATATACTGTCTTATAAAAGAAACGTCTTCTGTAAGACGGTTCATCAAATCTCCTGTAGAATTATTTTTATAAAAAGACAAACTTAATTTTTGATAATGTGAAAAAATTTCATTTTTTATATCAAATTCTATCATTCTAGACGTAATAATTATACATTGTCGCATATGATATTTTACAAATCCACCTATAATTGGAACTATCAATATAATACCGGTATAAATACAAATATCTCTTTTTAAAGAAAAAGAATTTGATGTATTTGAAAAGTTCGTAAATAGATTTTTTATGGTATTAACAGATTTACCTATATAAGGAATAGGAAGTAGAGTTAAAATATTTGATACTAAAATTAATAAAAATCCTATACACAAACGTAATTTGTACTTTTGACAATATCTTTTGCTAAAAGCAAATAAATCACCCATATAACACACAAAAATACAAACTTTTTAAGTTTAATTTTTTATTTATATAATTGTACGAAAAATTTTGTCGTGCATAAAAAATCAACATTATTATAACACAAAATGTCAATAAGACGACACTTTAGAATAAGAAGTTTACAATTTTTATATGCTCAACATTTATCGAAGATGGATTCAAATAAAGTTGAAGAAAATATGCTTAAAAATATTGAAACATTGCATATTCTATATATCTTTTTTCTAAATTTAATTTTAAAAATTAGAGAAAATGCTATAAAAAATAATAATAATAAAACAGACATAATACAAAAGTTTGCATGTAATTCAGTAATAAAAATACTATCTAAAAATAAATATTTAATAGAGGAATATCGTTCTACAAAAAATTCTGGAAAAATTTTATGGAATCAACAGGACGAATATATTTTTATTTTATTACAAGAAATGCAAAAATCAAACTTTTTCAGTAAATTTTATAAAAAAGACTGTTCTTCTTTTGAAGAGGAAAAAAGATTTCTAATAAAATATTATAAAAATTTTATTATTCCAAATAAAAAATTAATAGAATATATAGAAGATTTATATTATTTTAATGGAGAAGAAGATTTATACTTAGCTCATAATATGGTATGCAAAACTTTACGATTTATTAATCATTCCACTCCTCATAATTTTAAATTATATAATATTTACAAAAATAATGAAAATAAAAAATTTGTCATCAATTTATATCGAAATACAATTTTTCATAAAGAAGAATTCAATAACTTAATTAATGATACATCAAATAATTGGGATATAAAAAGAATAGCAATTATAGATTTAATTATATTGCAAATGGCTATTTGCGAATTTTTATATTTTCCAAATATCCCTCCTAAAGCAACTATGAATGAATATATTGAAATTACAAAAATTTTTTGTATGGAAAAAAGTAAAATTTTTATTAATGGTATATTAGATCAAATATTTAAATTTTTATACAAAAAAAATAAAATATTCAAAATAGGAAAAGGACTTATGTAAGTATATTAAAATATTATATTTTATGTTTTTTTCATTACAACAAAATTCTATTGCAAGCACTATTTGGATGTTTGTATTGATTTTCATTATATTTTATTTTTTTATGATCCGTCCTCAAATAAAAAAACAAAAAATTGAAAAAAAGTTTCAAGAAAATTTACAAATAGGAAATTATATAGTAACAAATTCAGGAATGCATGGTAAAATTATAGATATTACAGATCATTTTTGTATACTAGAAACTATTACAGGAAAAGTAAAACTTGAAAAAAATACAATTTCAAAAGAATTAACTCAATTACGTTATAATAATAGTAACAATAATAATATTATAAATTATGATAAAAAAAATAAAGAATAGGAAAATAAAATTGATAGGAATAACGGGAAAAATGGGATCTGGAAAAAGTTTATTTTCTTCTTTCTTTAAAAAAAAAGGAATTCCGGTTTATTATTCAGATAAAAGAGGGAAAGTATTGATGAATAAAATAGAAATCATAAAACAAAACATTATAAAATATTTTGGAAAAAATTCTTATCAAAAAAATAAAATAAATAAAACTCATCTATCTAAAATTGTATTTCAAAATTCTATGGCATTAAAATTATTATGTCATATTGTACATCCATGGATGTTACTTGATTTTAAACAGTGGATGTCTTCTATAATAAAAAAAAAACTATTTATGTAATAAAGGAATCGGCTATATTATTTGAAAGTAAAAATTATAAAGAATGTGATTTCATTATAAGTATAATTTCAAAAAAAATAAATATGATCGAAAGAATAATAAAAAGAGATAATTTAAATGAAAATCAAATTATAGATCGTTTAAAAAATCAAATATCTAATAAAAAAAGAAAAAAAAAATCAAATTTTATAATTCAAAATGATTTATCCACATACCATTTACAACAAGAAGCAGATAGAATACATCAACTATTAAAAACATTAATTATAACATAACATGGAAAAAAGAGAGAAAAAAACTAGAAAAGGCAAAATATGAAATAAAACCTATTGAACCCTACGTAAAAATCCTATTATAAATGATAAAAAAAATAATTAACTCAAGGCTATTCATCTTTTTTTCCAGTTAAAAAAGATAAAAAATATATTAATTGAGCCAAACTTCCCAAAGCAGAAATAACGTAAGTCATTGCCGCCCAGTTTAGTGATTCTTTTGCTTTATGATATTCTTGATAATTTACCACATTTTTATTTCGTAACCAAGTTAACGCTCTATTACTTGCGTCAAATTCTATGGGTAATGTGAGAAAAGAAAAAATTACAACTAAAAAAAATAATCCTATCCCAAATTTTAGAATTAAAGAATCTTTTCCTCCTGAACTATAAAAAATAGTTAATCCAGACATAATTGCTATATTAATAAATTTCGAACTAAAATTTAGAATAGGAACTAAATGATTTCGTAATTTTAATAGATTATAACCTAATCTATGTTGCAATGCATGACCACACTCATGAGCGGCCACTGCAACTGAAGCTGCCGTTCTATCGTTATAAACTTTTTCACTTAAATTAATTGTTTTATTTATAGGATTATAATGATCAGTCAATTCTCCTTCAACAGAAAGAACATTAACATCATATATACCATGGTCTGTTAACATTTTTTCTGCTATTTCTTTTCCACTCATATGTGAATGTAAATAAAGTTTAGAATAAATTCTAAACTTATTTTTTAATATTGCATTAACAATAACACTAACTAAAAAAATAGTTCCTACAATGAAATAGTAATTCATAAAAATCTTTTTTTTTGAACAAAAATATTAATTTATCAATTAAAATGAAAATATATATAAATTAGCTTATATGTCAAACTTTTGACTATGAATATACCAAGAGTAAACAGTCTAAAAAGAGTCGTTATTATTGGTGCTGGATTTGCCGGATTACAAGTAGCAAAAAAATTAAGAAGAGACAAATTTCAAGTGGTTCTTATAGATAAAAATAATTATCATACTTTCCAACCTTTATTATATCAAGTGGCTACAGCAGGTTTAGAACCAGATTCAATAGCACATTCTATTAGAAATATTATTAAAAAAACAAAAAATTTTTTTTTCAGATTAGCTATCGTTCATTATATCAATACAAAAAAACAAAAAATATACACAAATGTAGGATATATATCCTATGACTATTTAGTTATAGCTACAGGATCTGTTACTAATTATTTTGGAAATAAAAATATCGAGTCTTTTGCTTTACCTATGAAATCTATTCCAGAAGCTTTAAATTTAAGAAGTCTAATTTTACAAGATTTTGAATCTGCTTTATTAACAAAAAATGAAAAGGAAAAAGAAAGACTTATGACTTTTGTCATTGTAGGAGGAGGGCCAACGGGAGTTGAATTAGCTGGAGCTTTAGCTGAAATGAAAAAATATGTATTACCACATGATTATCCAGATTTAGATATACAATATATGAATATTCATTTATTACAAGCTACTTCTAGATTATTGGATGGAATGTCTGAACAATCAGCTAAACAAGCTTATAAAAATTTGAAAGAATTAGGTGTTATAATTTGGTTGAATTGTTTAGTGAAAGATTATAATGGGGAAATAGTTTTTATGGAAAAAAATAAAAAGATAGAATCTTCTAACGTGATATGGGCGGCAGGAGTAAAAGGTTCTATTATAAAGGGATTTTTAAAAGAAGATATAGAGGGTAATAGAATTTTAGTAGATAATAATCTTAAAACTATTAGATATAAAAATATTTTTGCGATTGGTGATGTCGCTTCTATGAAGAAAAACAAACATTATCCTAATGGTCATCCTATGATAGCTCAACCTGCTATACAACAAGGTAATTATTTAGCTAAAAATTTGAATTGTTTTTTAGATTATTCAAATATAAAACCTTTTGTTTATAAAAATTTAGGTTCTATGGCTACCATTGGGAGAAATAAAGCAGTATGTGATTTTCCCTATTTAAAATTAAAAGGTTTTTTAGCATGGATTGTTTGGATGTTTGTTCATTTAGTCAATTTAGTAGGGTTCAGAAATCGAGCAATAGCTTTAACAAATTGGATAATTCAATATTTTCATTATAATAAAAGTGTACGTCTAATTATAAGGCCATTTCATAGAAAAAAAAAAATTATTTAAAAATAAGTTGAGAAAGAATATTTTTCATTTTATTTTCTGTTTCTATATACTCTTGATCTATGTTGCTATCTATGGTAATTCCACTCCCTGCATATAAAGTTATTTCTTTTTTATCTTCTTTAATTCTTAGACATCTTAAATTAAGATATAACTCCATCTTTTTTTTATTAACTATTCCAATATATCCTGTATAAAAATTTCTTTGATATCCTTCATTTTTATGAATAAAATCTAAAGATTCTTTTTTTGGAAAACCACATATAGAAGGAGTTGGGTGTAAGCGATTTAATATTTCATAATAATCAGGTCCCTCATAAAAAGAAAAAAAAATTGAAGTTTCTAAATGTTTTAAATGTCCTATTTTTATAATTTTAGTTTTTTTTATAAAAAAAGTACCTTTATCTTTATATGATTTTAATAAGTCAAGAATATATTTTATTACAATTTTATGTTCTTTTATTTCTTTTTTTTTCCAATTATTAGATCCCCAAATAGTTCCTGCTAAAGCTGAAATTTTCAATTTTTTATTATGACATTTCATTAAAAGTTCTGGAGTACACCCTATCCAAAATCCATGATGTAAATCGTACCAAAGATTAATAAAAGCATTTGGATAAGAATAAATTAATTTTATAAATGTGTTTTTGAAATCAAAATTTCGAAAAGGAATTTTTATAGATCTGGATAAAACCGCTTTTTTAAAAAATCCTTTTTTTATATTTTCAATAGCTTTTTTTATTAAATTTTTATATTCGAAAGAATACGTTAAAAAGGAAGAATTTTTTTCATAAAATATAGGATATTTATTTTTTTTTCTCTGAAATTCTTGTATATACACATAATAAATTTTTTTTGGATATATTTTTACGGTATAATCGTGATTAAAGTTTTTTATTAAAAATAATTCTTCCCCAACAGAATGATGGTGTGAATAAAAAAATACTTTTTTATCATAAGGTTTTTTAAAAATAACAAAATTATTGTGTTTAGAATAATTTTTTATAATTTTTTTATATAAAGAATAAGGACTAATTTTTTCTATTAACATATTTATTTTTTAGGAATTATAATATTAGTTAGTTTACAAAAACTAATAATATTTTTTTTTTCATCGTAAACATGAACTTGAATAAAATGTAAAGTATTTCCTTTATGAACAATTTGAGCTTTGGCCAATAAAATTCCTTTTTTTATGGATCTAACGTGATTTGCAGAAATTTCAATACTAAAAATATTTTTTCTTTCATTTTTAATATTTATAAAAGAAATAGAACTTCCAACACTTTCAGCTAAAATCATAGTAGCTCCTCCATGTAGATAACCAAAAGGTTGACAAACCTTATGATTTATGGGCATTTTCGCTATCAACGTGTCCAATTTTTTGGATAAAAAAATAAATTGAATTTGCATTATGTTTATCAATGTGTTTTTTTTTAAATCATTTAATTCATTTAATAATTTTTGAATTATTTTCATCATAACAAAAAAATAAACAATACAAAATATGGATTAATTTACATTACATTATATTATTTTATATGTATTTTTTAAAAAAACATATTTTAAATTAGTAAATATGGAAATAAAAAAACAAGATGATAAAGATCTTATTCCATTAATAGGAATGAAAAATAAAATTGTTGGATTTGATAAAAAAGAAAAAATTCATATAGAAGGATTATTACATAGCGCTGTTTCTGTTTTTATTTTTAATTTAGAAAACGATTTAATGTTGCAAAGAAGATCTTCAAAAAAATATCATTCTTCTTCACTTTGGACAAATACTTGTTGCAGTCATCCTAGAAAAAATGAATCCATTTTAAATGCAGCACATCGTTGTTTGATAGAAGAAATGGGTTTTGATTGTTTTTTAGAAAAAAAATTTAGCTTTACTTATCATGAATTTTTAAGTAATGGATTAATAGAAAATGAATTAGATCATGTTTTTGTCGGATCTTACGAAGAATCTCCAATTATAAATTTTAAAGAAGTGGATAATTGGAAATGGATTTCATTAAATGAATTAATTGAAAATATTCATGATTGTCCAAATTCCTATACCATTTGGTTACAAATTATTATTAAAAATTATTTAAATCAATTAAAATGTATTAAAGTATGATAGCTACTATAAGTAGAAAAGGATATTTTAGTGCGGCACATAGACTTTACAATAATAATTGGGATTATAAAAAAAATATTGAGACATTTGGGAAATGTGCTCATTTAAATTATCATGGACATAATTACAAATATATTGTAAGTATTACAGGAGAGATAGATCCGGAAACGGGATTTATTTTTAATTTACAAAAATTGAAATATATTCTTTATGATGAAATAGAAAAGCTTTTTGATCACAAAAATATTAATTTAGATATTAAAGAATTTTCATCTATAAACCCTACTATAGAAAATATAGTGATTTTTATGTGGAGTAAAATAAAAAAAAAAATATCTTCTAACTTAGATTTAAAAATAACTTTGTACGAAACGGAAAATAATTTTGTTGAATATGATGGAAAATAAAAAAAAAAATTTTATTAAAAAGACTATTTTATATGATAATCATATCCGTTTAGGAGCAAAAATGATTAACTATTCTGGATTTTACATGCCCCTTCAATATACTTCTTCTTTAATGGAGCATATGTATGTTAGAAATTATGCTGGAATTTTTGATATTAGTCATATGGGGAAATTTATTTTAAAAGGTAGAAAATCTGAAGATTTAATTCAATATCTAACTACAAATGATCTCTCTAAAATAACAATTGGACAAGCTCAATATACTTGTTTAATTAACAATAAAGGAGGAATTATAGATGATTTAGTTATTTATAAAATTTCGGAAAACAATTTTTTACTTATAGTCAATGCTGCTAATATTGAAAAAAATAAAAAATGGATAAATGGTCATATAAAAAAACATGAATATAGCAATATAGAATTCATAGATTATTCTTTAGAATATTCTTTTATTTCCATACAAGGTCCATTATCTTTATATTATACTCAAAAATTAACAAATATTCCATTAAATGAAATTCCTTTTTATCATTTCAAAATAGGAAAATTTTCAGGCATAAAAAATGTATTAATTTCTAGAACAGGATATACAGGATCTAAAGGAATAGAAATTTATGTTTCCAATGAAAATTCAGAAAGAATATGGAATGATATTCTAAGAGTAAATAAAGACAAAATAATTCCTTGCGGAATAGCAAGTAGAAATTCGTTGAGATTAGAAATGGGATACCGATTACATGGACAAGATATTTCTGAAGAAATAACACCTATAGAAGCTGGTTTATCTTGGATAATTAAATTTAAAAAAAAATTTATAGCAAAAGAAATATTACAAAAACAAAAAAAAGAGGAAAAATATAAAAAATTTATATCCTTTCTTATTGAAGAAAAAAATAAAATACCGAGAAAAGGGCATTTATTAATAGATAAAAATAAAATAACTATTGGTTATGTTACTTCTGGTGTTTATTCTCCAGTTCTAAAAAAAGGCATTGGATTAGGATATTTAACAAATCAAGAAGGAAATAATTCTATATTTGTTTTGATAAGGAAAAATAAAATCCCCATTAGAATAGTGAAATTACCTTTTATCAGAATACAAAGCTGAATGTTTGATTTTATCAAACTTATTGAAAAAGAAAGAAAATCATTATTCTATAAAAAAAAAAGCATAATATATTTAAAACATATTAAAGAAAATTTTTTGTTAGCTATTCCTATATTTTTTACTCAATTAGGTGTAATATGTATAGGATTATCTGATAATATAATGGTTGGTCTTTTAGGAAAAAAAGCTTTAGCTTCAGTTTCGTTAGCTAATGCTATTTTTTTTATTATGATCATTTTTGGATTGGGAATATCTGCAGCTATTTCTTCTTTAATAGCATCCATAGATGTAAAACAAGAATATGAAAAAGGTGCTATTATTTTCCATCATGGATTAATTTTAAATTTTTTTTTATCTGTCCTTATGTACGGACTAATACATGTATTTTGTTACATTTTTCCTTATTTAGGACAACCTGTAGAAATATTAAATGAAACCATATCGTTTTTAAAAATAGTATCCATTTCTTTTATTCCTTGGATGATATTTGAAATTTTCAGAAAATTCTCAGAAGGAATATCTTTAGTATTCCCTGGGTTAATTGCAACTTGGATTTCTGCTTTTATTAATATTATACTAAATTATATATTTCTACACGGAATATACGGTTTTCCTAAGTTAGGGATTGTAGGTGTAGCTTATGCAACTTTAATATCTCGCACTATTATGCTAATAGGTATTTTAATTTTGTTGTATAAATACAAAAAAGTACATAATTACTATAATCAATTAAAATATTTTCCTTTTCAAAAAAAATATATAAAAAAAATATTAAAAATAGGAATTCCTTCTGGATTACATATGTTATTTGAAATGAGTGCTTTTGCCATTTCTTCTTTTATATCAGGAAAATGTGGGATAAAAGTATTAGCTGCCCATCAAATAGTTATAAGTTTAGTTTCATCTACTTTTCTACTTAGTACAGGTTTTTCTGTAGCTGCTACAATAAGAATAGGAAACCAACTGGCTCTAAAAAATTATTTAGAATTAAGAAGAATAGGGAAGTCTATTTTTTTTATGGGTTTTATTTTTATGTTGATATGTAATTTTTTATTTTTTTTCTTTCGAAGTGACATTCCTTATTTTTATATAAAAAATGATCATGAAGTTATTCAACTTGCAGAAAAAATGATTGTTATTGCCAGTTTTTTTCAATTATCTGATGGATTACAAGGAATGATTCTAGGAGCATTAAGAGGATTACAAGATGTGCATATCCCCATGTGGATTAGTTTTTTTTCTTATTGTATTATTGCAATACCTACAGCATGGTTTTTATCCATTAAAATGGGAGGAATAGGAGTGTGGATTGGATTAGGATTAGGATTAACTATATCAGCTATCTTACTTTTTATAAGATATCAAACTATAATTAAAAGACTCATATACTCATAAAAAAAATTCAATAAATATTTAATATTCAACTAAATAATTATAAAATATTATAATTCGTATTTAAATATATATATTTGTCATTCGACATATAATACTAAAATTTTAATAGTATTTTTACCATTCTTTTATGAAAACATTTCAAGAATACAATTTTTTTAACGATAATATAATTCAAGCTATAGAAGCTATTGGGTTTAAGTATCCAACCCCAATACAAGAAAAAGTTATTCCTTTTTTGTTATCTTCAGAAAAAGATGTCATAGCATTAGCACAAACTGGAACAGGAAAAACAGCGGCTTTTGGACTTCCAATTATTCAAAAAATGAATTTTGAATCAACTTTTCCTCAAGCTTTAATTCTGTGTCCTACAAGAGAATTATGTATACAAATAACACGTGATCTTTGTCGTTTTTCAAAATTTTCATCATTTATAAAAATTGTTTCTTTATATGGAGGAGCTAATATCAATTCTCAAATAAAATCCTTAAAAAATAAAACTCACATTATAGTAGGAACGCCAGGAAGAATCATTGATTTAATTAAAAGAAAAAAATTATTTTTTGACAAAATTCAATATTTAGTTCTTGATGAAGCAGATGAAATGCTAAATATGGGATTTAAAGATGAATTAGATTCTATAATAGAAAAATTACCAAAAAAAAGACAAAGTCTATTGTTTTCGGCAACAATGTCTAGATATATAAATATGATAGCTCACAAATATTTAATAGATCCTATAGAAATTATTACAGGAAAAAGGAATATAGGACCTGATGATGTGAAACACGTTTATTATATGATAGAAAATACGAGAAAAAAATATTTAGCTTTAAAAAGAATTGTAGATATAAATCCTGATATTTATGGTATTATATTTTGTAGTACAAAAAAAGAAACTAAAGAAATAGCAGAATTTTTAATTAAAGATGGGTATAATGCTGATGCTTTACATGGAGATCTTTCACAAACACAACGTGAATTTGTTATGAATAGATTTAGAAACAGAAATTTACAATTTCTTGTAGCTACAGATGTAGCTGCTCGTGGATTAGATGTGAACAACATTACTCATGTAATTAATTATAATCTTCCAAAAGAAAGTGAAATTTATGTCCATAGAAGTGGACGTACTGGTAGAGCTGGAAATACAGGAATTTCTGTTTGTATTATTCAAACTAAAGAAATTAGAAATTTAAGAGAATTTGAAAAAAAAATTGGAAAAAATTTTGATCGTGTTATGGTTCCTACTGGAGAAGAAATATGCGAAAAACAACTATTCTATTTTATAGAAAAAGTAAAAAAAGTAGTAGTAGATGACAAATTAATGAATAAATTTCTTCCTGAAATACAAAAAAATTTAGAATTTATTGAGAAAAAAGAATTAATAAAACGTTTTTCCTGGATTGAATTCAATCATTTTATGAATTATTATAAGAATTCGCAAGATTTAAATCCTATTTTTTATAATAAAAATTATAATCCATCATACAATAAAAAAAGAATTTTTTCAAATTCAAAAACAAAAAAATTAAAAAAAGAATCTTTTTCAAATTCAAAAACAAAAAAATTAAAAAAAGAATCTTTTTCAAATTCAAAAACAAAAAAATTAAAAAAAGAATCTTTTTCAAAACTTTTTTTAAATCTAGGATATAAAGATAATTTAACAAAATTAGGATTAATAAACTTGATCAATCAAGCCGTTAATAATTCTCGTATTAATATTGGTCATATAGAAATTTTATCCAACTTTTCATTATTTGAAGTTGAGAAACGTTATAGAAATAAAATATTAATAGGAATGAGTAGAATAAATCATCTAGGAAGACCTATTTCAATAGAAATTAAAAACTAAAACTTTTTCGTTATGGCAGGGAATACTTTTGGAAAGTTATTTAGAGTCAGTACTTTTGGAGAAAGTCATGGAACAGCATTAGGTGGGGTAATTGATGGATGTCCAGCAGGAATAGAACTAAATTTTAAAGAAATTCAATATGAATTAAATAGAAGAAAACCTGGACAATCATCTATAGTTACTCAAAGAAATGAACCTGATGAAATCAATTTTTTATCTGGAATTATTGATAATAAAACTACAGGAACTCCTATTGGTTTTATTATTTATAACAAAAACCATAAATCAGATGATTATAATCATATTCGAGAAGTTTATCGTCCGTCACATTCAGATTTTACATATGAAAAAAAATATGGAATAAGAGATTATAGAGGAGGTGGACGTTCTTCTGCAAGAGAAACAATATGCCGAGTAGTAGCTGGTGCTATTGCTAAACAATTAATAAAAGATATTACAATTACATCTTATGTTTCTTCTGTTGGAGATATATATATAAATAAACCTTATCAAAAATTAGATTTATCTAGAGAATCAATAGAAAAAAATCCTATAAGATGTCCTGATTCAGATATTGCAGAAAAAATGATATCTAAAATTAGAAAAATAAAAAATCAAGGTGATACAATCGGAGGGATTATTACTTGTATCATTAAAAATATTCCAATAGGAATTGGAGAACCTGTTTTTGAAAAATTACATGCTGAACTAGGAAAAGCTATGCTTTCAATTAATGCGGTAAAAGGATTTGAATATGGAAGTGGGTTTCATGGAACTGAATTAACTGGATCTCAACATAATGATCTATTTCAAAAAGATGGAAGTACCAAAACAAATTTATCCGGAGGGATACAAGGGGGGATTTCAAATGGAATGGATATTTATTTTAGAATAGCATTTAAACCTGTAGCCACAATAATGAAAAAACAAAAAACTATAGATAAATATGGAAATTTTATTCTTATGAAAGGAAAAGGAAGACACGATCCTTGCGTTCTCCCTCGTGCTATTCCTATTGTAGAATCTATGACCGCTTTAGTTTTGGTAGATTATTTGATGTATAATAAATTATCTAAATATTCTTCAATTATAAATTGAATCAAAAATTTCTCATTTTTATTTTAGGTCCTACTTGTGTAGGAAAAACTTATCTTTCCTTGTTTTTAGCTGAAAAATTTCAATCTGAAATTTTATCTTGCGATTCTAGACAATTTTATAAGGAATTAAAAATAGGAACTTCTATGCCTACTGTAGAAGAATTATCTCGTGTTCCTCATCATTTTATCGGGCATTTAAGTATTCATCAGGATTATAACGCAAAATTATTTGAAATAGATTCCTTAAAAAAAATTTCAAAATTATTTTCTAAACATTCCATATTGATTATGGTAGGAGGATCTAGCTTATATGAAAAAGCAATAACAGAAGGATTATCTGAATTTCCTAAAATTAATTTTGAGATTAGAAATCATTTGATTTATTTTTTTAAAAAAAAAGGAATTTCCTTTTTACAGGAGCAATTTTTTAAAAAAAAAAAAACAGGTGAGTCAATAGACATTTCTAATCCTAGGCGCTTAATTCGATATTTAGAAATAGTTGAATCTACAGGAAAAAGTCCTTCTTTTTTTTATAAAAAGAAAAAAAGAAATTTTATAATTTTAAAAATAGGATTAATAATGCCCAGATATGAAATCTATTCTAAAATAAATAATAGAGTAGATAATATGATAAAAAAAGGTTTATTAGATGAAGCTCGCCTATATTATCATTATAGAAATTTAAACAGTTTACAAACTATAGGATATAAAGAGATATTTGAGTTTTTTTCCGAAAAAAAAAATAATTTAAATGAAAGTGTAGAAAAAATAAAAAAAAACACTAGAAAATACGCAAAAAGACAATTGACCTGGTATAAAAAAGATCCATCAATTATATGGTTTCATCCCAAAGAAAAAGATAAAATTTTAAATTTCATTTTATTAAAAATAATGGGCAATACTGGATTCGAACCAGTGACCCCCTGCTTGTAAAACAGATGCTCTAAACCGAACTGAGCTAATTGCCCTATTTTTTTATAACTTATTTATTCAAATGTAAATAAAAATTTTTATAATATAATAAGATCTCAGATACAACAAATGTGCTTCCACTTATTAAAATCAAATCATTTTGATTGGCTTTATTTTTAGCGGATAAAAAAGCCTTCTTAACAGAAGGGTAAAAATTTATTTTTTCACGATTTTTAAATATCTTATTGACTAATATTCTCAAATCATAAATAGAATATTTTCTATCTATATTAGGTTCACAAAAATAATAAAAAGATTCAATAGGGAAAAATTTTAATAAATTATCTACTTTTTTTTCTTTTACGAAACCTAAAACTAGGTGTAATTTTTCATATGATTCTTTCTTTAACTGTTTACTAATCACATATGCCCCCTCTTCATTATGAGCTATATCACAAATAATTTTTGGATTTTTTTGTTGTAAAATATGCCAACGTCCTTTAAAATTAGTATTTTTTATGACATTTTTTAATCCTTTTTTTATTGATTGATTAGATACTATGATATTTTTTCTACAATGTAAGATACTTATAGTTTTTAATACTAAACTTAGATTAAGATTTTGATAATCTGCTTTAAAAGGAATTTTATATTGAGAATCTTTTTTAGATTTTACAGAAAAATAAATTGGAGCATTTTTTTTTATAGCTTCTTTAAGAAAAAGAGATCGAATATTTTTCAATACTTTTCTTCCTATTATTACTGATACGTTTTTTTTTATAATTCCAGCTTTTTCTAAAGCAATTTTTAATTGATCCTTTCCAAGGATTTCTGTATGATCTACGCTAATATTTGTAATTACAGATATTTCTGGAGTGATCAAATTAGTAGAATCCAACCGTCCTCCCATTCCTACTTCAATAATTGCTATATTTACTTTTTTTTTCTTAAAATATTGAAAAGCTAAAGCCGTATTCATTTCGAAAAATGAAATTTTTTCTTTTTCTATAAATTTTTTATTTTCATTTATAAAATCTACAATAAAATCTTCTTCTATAAAAAGACCATTATAGGTAATTCTTTCTCTAAAATCTATTAAATGAGGAGAAGTAAAAAGTCCTATTTTATATTTTTCTTCTTGTAAAATAGAAGATAACATATGTACAGTGGATCCTTTCCCATTTGTTCCTCCTACATGGATACTTTTAAAAAAATTTTGGGGGTTTCCTAAATGAGAACAAAAATTTTGTATTCTCTTTAAACCTGGTTTATATGATATCAATCCTGTTTTTTGATAGATTGGAAGACGTTTAAAAATCCATTGAACTGTTTCTATATAATTCAAATTCCAACTGTTAAAATAACATAGCAAAAATATATTTTTTTAAAAAAATTGGTTATATTAGTACAAGAATTGATTTATAATTATTATAGAATCACATTTACATTTTATTGAAAAAATTATAGAAGAAGACATAAAAAATGGATTTTCTGTAAAAAAAATTAGATTTCGTTTTCCTCCTGAACCTAATGGACTTCTTCATATTGGACATATTAAGGCTATATGTTTAAATTTTGAATTAGGTAAAAAATATAAATCTCCAATTATTTTGAGATTTGATGATACTAATCCTATAGGAGAGAATAAAAATTTTATAGATTCTATAAAAAAAGATATTCTTTTTTTAGGTTTCCGTTGGAATAATGAAAGTTATGCTTCTGATTATTTTCCTAAACTTTACGAATGGGCTATAAAATTAATTAAAAAAAATAAAGCTTATGTAGATGATCAACCTCAAAATATCATACAACTTCAAAGAAAAAATCCTTTTGAAATTGGAATTGATAGTGATTATAGAAATAGATCTATAGAAGAAAATCTATTCCTATTCGATAAAATGAAAAATGGGTCTTTTGAAGAAGGGTCTTGTGTTTTAAGAGCTAAAATTAATATGAGTTCTTCAAATATGAATATGCGAGATCCAATCATGTATAGGATTTTACGAAAAAAACATCATAGAACTGGATATAAATGGTGTATTTATCCTACTTATGATTGGACACATGGTTTATGTGATTATATAGAACAAATATCTCATTCTTTATGTTCTTTAGAGTTTGAAAATAGACGTCCATTATATAACTGGTATATAGATCAAATATATATTGAAAATACAAATCAAATAAAACCCAAACAAATAGAATTTTCCAGATTAAATATAAGTCATACTATAACTAGTAAAAGAAAAATTCAATACTTAATTGAAAAAAAAGTTATTCAATCTTGGGATGATCCACGTATTTTAACAATATCTGGATTGCGTCGTAAAGGATACACTTCACTTTCGTTAAAAAATTTTATTCACAATATAGGGATCACAAAAAGAAATAATATCATAGATATATCTTTGATGGAATTTTGGATTAGAGAACATTTGAATAAAATAACTCCTAGAGTTATGGTAGTATTACATCCAATTAAATTAATTATTGACAATTACTTAAATGAAACTGAATGGGTAGAAGCAGAAAATAATCCAGAAAATTTTAAGGATGGAAATCGAAAAGTCCCCTTTTCAAAATTTATATATATTGAAGAAGATGATTTTTTAGAAAAAGAAAAAAAAAATTTTTTTCGTCTTTGTATTGGAAAAGAAGTAAGACTTAAAAACGCATATATCATAAAAGCAAATTATGTAATAAAAAATTATGAAGGAAAAATAAAGGAAATACATTGCACTTATGATTCAAAAAGTAAATCCGGAAAAAAAAACAAAATTGAAGAAAAAGGAAGAGTTAAAAGCACTTTACACTGGGTGTCTGTAAAACATTCTTTTCCCATAAAAATTAATTTATATAATCCTCTTTTTCTAAATAGAAATCCAGATATAGATTTTCATAAATATATTAATCCTAAATCAAAAAATGAAATAATTGGTTATGCAGAGCCTTCCTTAAAAAAAGCAAAAAAAGGAAATCATTTTCAATTTCAGAGAATTGGTTATTTTTATGTAGATAGTGAAATTAAAAACGGAAAAGATCAGATTATTTTTAATCAAACGGTATCTATAAAAAACCAATGGAAAAAAAATTCTTTATAATTGAATATCTGGTAAAATATTTTCATATTCTCTTAATCCAGTTCCTGCAGGAATTTTATGTCCGACGATTACATTTTCCTTTAATCCGTGTAAATAATCAATTTTACTACTTATAGCTGCTTCACTTAAAACCTTTGTTGTTTCTTGAAATGAAGCTGCAGATATAAAAGATTTAGTTTGTAACGCTGCTCTTGTTATTCCTTGTAATATAGGTCTTGCTGTAGCAGGAATAGCATTTCTGACTTTTATTAATTTTTTTTTCTTATATTTTAAAACTGCATTTTCATTTCTAAAATCCCTATTATTCATAATATCTCCATTTTTAAATATTTCAGAACCTCCAGAATCTTCAACCACTTTCATTTGAGATATTTTATCATTTTCTTCTATAAAATCATCTTTATATTCTATATTTCCTTCCAAAAACTTGGTATCTCCTATATCTATAACTTCAACTTTCCTCATCATTTGTAAAACAATAACTTCAAAATGTTTATCATTAATTTTAACTCCCTGCAAACGATATACCTCTTGTATTTCTCTTATTAAATATTCTTGTACTGCCCTAGGTCCTCTTATATTTAAAATATCATTAGGAGTAACAGCTCCATCTGATAAAGGCATTCCTGCTTTAACGTAATCATTTTCCTGAACAAGGATTTGATTAGATAACTTAACAAGATATTTTCTTATTTCTCCTGTTTTAGATTCTACAATAATTTCTCTATTTCCTCTTTTTATTTTTCCATGACTAACGATTCCATCCATTTCTGATACTACAGCTGGATTAGACGGATTACGTGCTTCAAATAATTCAGATAGACGAGGTAACCCTCCTGTAATATCTCCTGATTTAGCCGTTCTTCTTGGAACCTTCACTAATATCTTTCCTACATCTATTTTTTCTTCATCTTCTACCATTAAATGAGCACCTACTGGTAGATTATATACTTTTAATTCTTCATTTTTTTCATTAATAATTTTTAATGTTGGTATTAAATTTTTGTTTTTTACCTCTGTTATTACTTTTTCTTGAAATCCAGTTTGTTCATCTATTTCTACTTGAAAAGTAATACCTTGTTCTAAATGTTGATAAGATATTATACCAGAAAATTCCGCAACAATAACTGCATTATACAGATCCCATTTACAAATCATATCTCCTACTTTTAGTACATCTCCATGTTTTACATATAAAGAAGCGCCATAAGGAATATTATTTACCATTAAAACAGATGATTTTTCTAGGTTAAAAATTTTCATTTCTGTAGATCTAGAAACTACTATTCCTATCTGATCAGAATTTTGTTTTGTTTTTACAAATTTTAAATCTTCAAATTCCACAATTCCATTATATTTTGCTTTTATTTGTGAAGATTCTGTAATATTACCTGCTGTCCCTCCAACATGAAAAGTTCGTAAAGTCAATTGAGTTCCTGGTTCTCCAATTGACTGTGCTGCAATAACTCCAACGGCTTCGCCTTTTTTAACTATTTCTCCTGTAGATAAATTACGACCGTAACATTTAGAACAAATCCCCATTTGTGCTTCACAAGACAAAGGAGATCTAACTTCTACTATTTCTATTCCAGATTTTTCAATAATCTCTGCTATTTTTTCATCAATCATTTCCCCTGCGGAAATTATTAATTCATTATCTTTATAAATATCATTTAAAGATACACGTCCTAAAATTCTATCAAACAAAGTTTCTACGATCTCTTCATTTTTTTTCAATGCAGAAATTTCTAATCCACGTAAAGTTTTACAATCTTCCATTTTTATAATAACATCTTGAGCCGCATCTACTAAACGTCTTGTAAGATATCCAGCATCTGCTGTTTTTAATGCAGTATCTGCTAATCCTTTTCTAGCTCCATGAGTAGATATAAAATATTCTAAAATAGAAAGCCCTTCTCTAAAATTGGATAAAATAGGATTTTCAATAATCTCACCTCCAGAAGATCCTGCTTTTTGAGGTTTAGCCATCAATCCACGCATTCCTGATAGTTGACGGATTTGCTCTTTAGAACCTCTTGCTCCAGAATCTAACATCATATATACGGGATTAAATCCTTGTCTATCTTCACGCATATATTTCATTACTTTTTCCGTAAGCATAGCGTTGGTATTTGTCCATATATCAATTACTTGATTATAACGTTCATTATTCGTGATTAATCCCATATTATAATTCATTTTTACATTATCTACTTGTTTAATTGCATGATTGACCATTTTTTTCTTATTATCAGGAATAATAATATCTCCCAATCCAAAAGATAAACCACCTTTAAATGCGTTATAAAAACCTAATTCTTTAATATCATCTAGAAAATTAGCAGCAGTAGGAACATTTGTAAAATGTAATATTTTACCTATAATTTCTCTAAGAGATTTTTTTGTAAGAGATTCATTAATAAATCCCACTTTTTTAGGGACTACTTGATTAAATAAAACTCTTCCTACAGTAGTTTTTATTATTCTATTGATAAATTTTTCTTCATCACGAAGATGAACTTTAACTTTAATCAAAGCATGCAAATCTACTACACCTTGATTGTATGCTATTTCAACTTCTTCTGGAGAATAAAAAACAAGTCCTTCTCCTTTCACTTTTCTTTTTGAATCTGATAGCAAAGGTTTAGTCATATAATATAATCCTAATACCATATCTTGAGAAGGAACTGTAATAGGAGAACCATTAGCAGGATTTAATATGTTTTGAGAAGCTAACATTAAAAGTTGAGCTTCTAATATAGCTCCATGAGATAATGGTAAATGAACAGCCATTTGATCTCCATCAAAATCTGCATTAAAAGCAGCACAAACTAAAGGATGTAATTGAATTGCTTTTCCCTCTATTAATTTAGGTTGAAAAGCTTGAATTCCTAACCTATGTAACGTAGGAGCCCTATTTAACAATATAGGATGTCCTTTTAAAACATTTTCTAAAATATCCCATATCATGGGCTCTCTTTTATCAATAATCTTCTTGGAAGATTTTACTGTTTTTACTATTCCTCTTTCAATTAATTTTCGTATAATAAAAGGTTTATAAAGTTCCGCAGCCATATCTTTAGGTAATCCACATTCATGTAATTTCAAGTGCGGACCTACCACGATAACAGATCTTGCAGAATAATCGACTCTTTTTCCAAGAAGATTCTGTCTAAAACGACCTTGTTTTCCTTTTAATGCATCAGATAAAGATTTTAAAGGACGATTAGCTTCTGATTTTACGGCAGAAACTTTTCTTGAATTATCAAAAAGAGAATCTACTGCTTCTTGAAGCATTCTTTTTTCATTTCTTAAAATGACTTCAGGTGCTTTAATTTCTATAAGTCTTTTTAAACGATTATTTCTTATAAGTACTCTACGGTATAAATCAGTCATGTCAGAAGCTGCATAACGTCCTCCATCCAAAGGAACTAAAGGACGTAATTCAGGAGGAATAACAGATAATACATGAATAATCATCCAAGATGGATTTCCTCCATTTTTTTTCCCTTCTCTAAAAGACTCAACAACCTGTAAACGTTTCAATGCTTCAGTACGCCTTTGTTTAGAAGTTTCATTATGAGCTTGATTTCTTAGTTCCATAGATAATAAATCCAAATCTACTCGATTTAAAAAATCCTCTATACATTCTGCTCCCATTTTAGCAATAAACTTATTCGGATCAGAATCTTCTAATTGCTGATTTCCTTTCGGAAGTTTATTTAAAGCTTGTAAATATTCTTCTTCGGTAAGAAAATCTCCTTTATTAAAATGAGATCCATCTATACGTAAACTTAAACCTCCTTGAATCACAACATATCGTTCATAATAAATAATCATTTCCAGTTTTTTAGAAGGAAAACCTAATAAGTATCCAATTTTATTAGGAGAAGATCGGAAACACCAAATATGAACAACTGGAACGACAAGACTTATATGCCCCATACGTTCTCTTCTCACTTTTTTTTCAGTAACTTCAACTCCACATCTATCACAAACAATCCCTTTATAACGAATTCTTTTATATTTTCCACAAGCACATTCGTAATCTTTGACTGGACCAAAAATTCTTTCACAAAAAAGGCCATCTCTTTCTGGTTTATGAGTCCTATAATTGATTGTTTCTGGTTTTAATACTTCTCCATGAGATTCCTTTAGAATAATTTCTGGAGAAGCTAATCGAATAGTTACTTTATTAAAGTTATTATCTTTTTTTCTATTCATTTTTTTTATCATATAAAAAAAATATGAAATAACAAAAATTCATTCTTCTAAACGTATATCTAATCCCAATCCTTTTAATTCGTAACAAAGTACATTAAAAGATTCTGGATTGTTAGGTTCAGGCATTGATTCTCCTTTTACTATAGATTCATAAGTTTTAGCTCTTCCAGCAACATCATCTGATTTTACAGTTAAAATTTCACGTAAAATATTAGAAGCTCCAAAAGCTTCTAAAGCCCAAACTTCCATTTCTCCAAAACGTTGACCTCCAAATTGAGCTTTCCCTCCTAAAGGTTGTTGGGTTATTAAAGAATAAGGGCCTATTGAACGTGCATGCATTTTATCATCTACCATATGACCTAACTTTAACATATATATTACTCCTACAGTAGCAGGTTGATCAAACTTTTCTCCTGTTCCTCCATCAAATAAATAAGTGGTCCCAAAACGAGGAATTTTTGCTTTATCTGTATATTTGCAAATTTCTTCTATAGTTGCTCCATCAAATATAGGCGTTGAAAATTTCATATTTAATTTATGTCCGGCCCATCCCAATACAGTTTCATATATTTGTCCTATATTCATTCTGGAGGGGACTCCTAAAGGATTTAGAACAATGTCTACAGGACTTCCATCTTCTAAAAAAGGCATGTCTTCTTCTCTTAAGATTCTAGCAACTACTCCTTTATTTCCATGTCTTCCTGCCATTTTATCTCCTACTTTTAATTTTCTTTTCTTAGCAATATATACTTTCGCCATTTTTATAATTCCTGAAGGTAATTCATCTCCAACAGTAATAGAAAATTTTTTATGTTTAAAAATACTATTTAAATCATTTACCGCTATTTTATAATTATGTAAAATTTCTGATACTAAATTATTAATTTTAATATCATTAGTCCAATCCGAAGAATAAATTTCTATATAATCCTGTTTATTTATATTATTAAGTATTTTCATAGTGAATTTTATCCCTTTTTTTATAATTTCTTGTTTTTTTTCATTAAAAACAGAATTATGACATAATTTTCCATCTAAAATAGATTGCAATTTTTTAATCAATAAGTTTTTTAAAAAAAATAATTTTTTCTCATATTCTTTTTCTAAACGTACTATTTTCATTTTATCCTGAGTTCTAGATATTTTATCTTTTATACTTCTAGTAAAAAGTTTTGTATCTATAACAACTCCAAATAATGAGGGTTCAGCCCTTAAAGAAGCATCTTTTACATTTCCTGCTTTATCTCCAAAAATAGCTCTTAATAATTTTTCTTCTGGTGTTGGGTCAGATTCTCCTTTGGGAGTTATTTTGCCAATAAGAATATCACCAGGTTTTACTTCTGCTCCAACTCTTATAATTCCATTTTCATCTAAATCTTTGGTAGCTTCTTCACTAACATTAGGAATGTCATTAGTTAATTCTTCCATCCCTAATTTTGTATCACGAACATCTAAAGAATATTCATCTATATGTATAGAAGTAAACCAATCTTCACTTACAACTTTTTCAGAAATTAAAACAGCATCTTCAAAATTATAACCGTTACACGGAATAAAAGCCGCTTTTAAATTTTTTCCTAAAGCTAATTCTCCATTTTCTGTAGCATAACCTTCACATAAAATTTGTCCTTTAATCACTTTCATCCCTTTTCTTACAATAGGTTTTAAAGTAATACATGTATTTTGATTTGTTTTTCTAAATTTTATCAAATCATAAACCTGAACTTTAGAATCAAAATTCACTAAATCTTCTTTATCTGTTTTATCATAACGAATAATTATTTTTTTTGCATCAACATATTCTACAAATCCATCCTTTTTTGCATTCATCAATATACGAGAATCTCTAGCTACTTGTTCCTCTAATCCAGTTCCTATTATGGGGGCATCAGGCTTTAACAATGGAACTGCTTGACGCATCATGTTAGATCCCATTAAAGCTCTATTTGCATCATCATGTTCTAAAAAAGGGATGAGAGATGCAGATATAGAAGCAATTTGATTCGGAGCTACATCTATATAATTTACTTGATTAGGATTCACTATAGGAAAATCTCCATCTTCACGAGCTATAATTCTATCATATAAAAAATTTCCATATCTATCAATAGCATTAGCTTGTGCTATAATTTTTCCTTCTTCTTCTTCCGCACTTAAATATTTTACTTTCAATTTTAAATCTACTCTTTGATTAGATACAATTCGATAAGGAGTTTCAACAAATCCCATATTATTAATTTTGGCGAATACAGAAAGAGAAGATATTAATCCTATATTAGGTCCTTCCGGAGTTTCTATAGGACATAATCTTCCATAATGAGAATAATTTACATCTCTTACTTCAAAACCTGCTCTTTCTCTAGATAATCCTCCAGGACCTAATGCTGAAAGTCTTCTTTTATGAGTGATCTCAGATAAAGGATTCGTTTGATCCATAAATTGAGATAATTGATTTGTTCCAAAAAAAGTGTTTATTACGGATGATAAAGTTTTAGCATTAATAAGATCTACTGGCATGAAAACTTCATTATCACGAACATTCATTCTTTCTCTTATAGTTCTAGCCATTCTAGCTAATCCAATACTGAATTGAGCATAAAGTTGTTCTCCAACTGTTCTTACTCGTCTATTAGATAAATGATCAATATCATCTACTTCTCTTTTAGAATTAAATAAAGCATTCAAGTGTTCTACTATTGCAATAATATCTTTTTTAGTTAAAACTAAATAATCAGGATTTATATTTAGACCAAGACGTTTATTCAAACGATATCTTCCCACAGGCCCTAAACTGTATCGAGTATCAGAAAAAAAAAGTTTATCTATAACTCCTCTAGCAGTTTCTTCATCAGGAGGTTCAGTATTTCTTAATTGTCTGTAAATATATTCTACTGCTTCTTTTTCAGAATTAGTTGGGTCTTTATGTAAAGTATTATAAATTATAGAATAATCTTTTTTTCTTTCTCCTTCTTTATGTAATAAAATAGTTTTTATTTCATTATGAATCAAAAGATTAATATGTTCTTCTTTCAAAAGAATATTTCTTTCTAGAAGAATCTCATTTTGTTCTATAGATAAAACTTCCCCTGTATCTTCGTCAACAAAATCCTCATGCCAAATTTTCAATACTCTAGCCGCTAAAATTCTATTTATAATATTTTTTTCGTTCCCTTTTATTTCTATCTCCTCAGCTAAATCAAATATTTCCAATATATCTTTATCTCTTTCATATCCTATCGCACGTAATAAAGTTGTCATAGGTAACTTTTTCTTTCTATCAATATATGCATACATTACATTATTAATATCTGTTGCGAACTCTATCCATGACCCTTTAAATGGAATAATTCTAGCGGAATAAAGTTTGGTTCCATTAGCATGATGGGATTGACCAAAAAAAACACCGGGAGAACGATGTAATTGAGAAACAATTACTCTTTCAGATCCATTAAAAATAAAAGATCCGGATGGAGTCATATAAGGACATGTTCCTAAATAAACATCTTGATACACAGTTTCAAAGTCTTCATGTTCAGGATCAGTACAATATAATTTTAATTTTGCTTTTAAAGGAACACTATAAGTTAACCCTCTTTCTATGCACTCTTCTATTGAATATCTAGGAGAATCTATGGAATAACCTTTAAATTCTAAAACAAAAGAATTTCGAGCATCAGAAATCGGAAAATTTTCTGCAAAAGCTTTGAATAATCCTTCATTTTTTCTATCTTCTGGCTTTGCATCTAATTGAAAAAATTCTTTAAATGATTTAATTTGAATATCCAAAAAATCAGGATATTCTACTTGTTTTGCTACTGAGGCAAAAGTGATTCTTTTTTTTTCTGTATTCACCAATTTTAATTTAATGGATAATTTTTCAAAAAAATGTAAGTAAATTATCTATTTTAATTCCACTTCAGCACCTATTTCTTCAAATTTATTTTTTAAATCTTCTGCTTCTTTTTTATTTACAGATTCTTTAATAATACTGGGTATGTTGTCTACTAAATCTTTAGCTTCCTTCAGCCCCTTTCCAGTAATTTCTTTAACTAATTTTACTACAGATAATTTAGAATTTCCTGATGATTTTAAAATTATGTTAAAAATACTTTTTTCCTCTTTCTCATAGGTTTTTTCTTTTTGAGATGAATGAGTATTTTCCACTTTATCTGAAATATGCGGTTCTATTCCATATTCTTTTTTTAAAAGAGTAGCTAATTCATTAACTTGTTTTACGGTTAGATTCACTAATTGTTCTGCTAGCTTTTCTATCATTTTATTATTTATTTTAAAAATATTAGAAGGAGACTTTGATTTTCATTTTTTCATCTTTTTTTGATAAGATAAGGATTTTAAAATTTCACATACTTTATATTTGGTTGAATATAAAAAAGATGAAAAAATATTCTTTATTGAAAATTGAAGTATATTTAAAATTTCCGCAATGATATCTTCCTTAGATTTTATACGGAGCAATACATTTAAATCTTTGTTCCCACCAAAATAAAAAGATTTTTGAGCATAAGCTCCTTTTAAGCAAGGTTTATCAGTTTTCTCTTGAGTATGAAAATTTTTTATAATTTTTGAAGTAACATTTGCAACATTCAAATTTGAAAATAATAGTGTTGTATTTCCATTTAAAATCGGAAAAAAAGAATTGAATTTTTTATTTTTTATTATAGCTTTTTTCAACAACGTATTTTTAACCACTCTCATTCTAATACTATGTTCATAAAAATTCTTTCTAAGAATAGATATTTGACTAGAATTTAAATCGGATATATCAATCAAATATAATGTTTCATTATTAGATAATATAGAAATTAATTCCAATAGTTCTTTTTTTTTATTTTTTTTATTCATTTGTTCACGAAACTTTTAAAATCTAATGGAAGACCATAACTCATGGTACTAGATAAATAAATACTTTTTATATAGGAACCTTTAGATGCAGACGGTTTGTTACGAATAATTATTTTCATAAATTCTACGATATTATCTAATAAATATTGATGTGAAAATGAAACTCTTCCTACTGAAGCATGAATAATTCCATAACGATCTGCTTTAAAAGCAATTTTTCCAGATTTAATTTCTTTAATAGATTTTTCTGGATTTACAGAAACGGTTTCCATTTTAGGATTGGGCATTAATCCCTTAGGACCTAATATCTTTCCTATACTTCCTAATTGATTCATAACAGAAGGAGTGGCAACAATAACATCAATCTTTGTCCATCCAGATTTAATTTTTTCAATATAATTTAATCCAACATAATCAGCCCCTGCTTTTTTGGATTCTGATTCTTTATCTTTAGGAACTAAAGCTAATATGCAAATATTTTTACCTGTCCCATGAGGTAATGAAACCGTTCCTCTTACCATTTGATTAGGAAAACGGATATCTATACCAAGATGAACAGAAATATCAACAGATGCATCAAATTTTACAAAATTAATTTCTTTTATAAGAAGTATTGCTTTTTCTAAAGAATACTTTTTTTTCGAAATTTTTTCTATAACTTTTTTTTTATTTTTAGTTAATTTTTTTGACATAATGAATGAAATGTTTTAACTAACTATCAATTTCTATTCCCATAGATCTAGCCGTACCGGAAATCATGGATATAGCAGACTCAATCGAAAAACAATTAAAATCTTCCATTTTATTTTTCGCTATTATTTTGATTTCATTTAAACTTATTCTTCCTATTTTCGAACGATTAGATTCTTTAGATCCTTTTTCTTTTTTTATTGCACTCAACAACTGAATAGAAACTGGAGGTCTTTTGATCAAAAAAGAAAATGATTTATCTTCATACACAGTTATTACGACGGGACATTTTTCTCCTATTTTATTTTGAGTAAGAGAATTATATTGTTTACAAAATTCCATAATATTAACTCCAGAACTCCCCAAAATAGGACCTATAGGAGGGGCTGGACTCGCTTTTCCTCCATTAATATTCTGTATTTTAATTTTTTTTATCGCTTTTTTTCTTATTTTGATCATGATTTACTTAGATTTTTTCTATCTGTGTAAAATTTAATTCTAATGGAGTTTTTCTTCCAAAAATTAAAACGGCTAATTCTAATTTTCTTTTTTCTTCATTTATTTTTTCAATCGTTCCATTAAATCCTGTAAAAGGACCGTCTATAACTTTAATTGTTTCTCCTACTAAAAAAGGAATACTAATATTTTCATAACTTTCAGAAAGTTGATCTATTTTTCCTAACATTTTATTTACTTCTTCTGTTCTCATAGGGATAGGAATGGCGGAAGCTCCTTTTCCTTCACTTAAAAAAGTTATAACTCCTGGAACGTTTTTTATCGCATGTGCAGCTTCTCCTTCTAAATTTGCTTCTACCATAACATATCCAGGATAATGAACTTTTTCTCTATGAATTTTTTTCCCTTTTCTCATTTGTATAACTTTTTCAATAGGGACTAATACTTTTCCTATATATTCTTGAAATCCATTATCTCTAACTTCATTCTCAATATATGATTTCACTTTATTTTCTTGTCCACTCATGGTTTTTATTACATACCATTTTCTTTCTAAATCACTCATTAATATATAATTTTATAAAGAAAATAATTTTTTAATCACAAAAATGAAAAAACCATCCACCCCATATAAAAATATGGATAGAAATATGGAAAAAAAAAACACAATCATTGTTGTTGATTGTAAATCCTCCCATTTAGGCCATGTAATACAATAAAAAAATTCGTTATAAATTTCTAATAAAAAATTATTTGTTTTCATACACGAATAATCAATGCACGGACGGTAAGGATCGAACTTACGACCTTCGGTTTTGGAGACCGATGCTCTACCAACTGAGCTACATCCGTTTTAAAATTATATTATAGTGTTAAAATTAATCCATTATATGAATAACTTGTCCCGCTCCTACCGTTTTTCCCCCTTCACGAATAGCAAAACGTAAATTCTCACTTAATGCTATAGGTTGATGCAGATCAACCTCCATAGAAACATTATCTCCAGGCATTACCATTTCTATTCCATCTAATAAGTGAATTTCTCCTGTAACATCTGTTGTTCTTAAATAAAACTGAGGACGATATTTATTATGAAAAGGAGTATGTCTTCCTCCCTCTTCTTTTGTAAGAATATATACTTCTGCCTTAAATTTTTTATGAGGTTTCACCGATCCTGGTTCCCCAACTACCATTCCTCTTTTAATATCTTTTTTTTCTATTCCACGTAACAATAAACCTACATTATCTCCTGCTTGACCTTTATCTAAAATTTTTCTAAACATTTCAACTCCTGTTACTGTAGATGATAATTTGTTTTCTCCCATTCCAATTATATCAACTAAATCTCCTGTATTAATCATTCCACTCTCAATACGACCTGTGGCTACTGTTCCTCTTCCTGTTATAGTAAAAACATCCTCTACAGGCATCAAAAAGGGTTTATCCATTTCACGAATAGGTTCAGGAATATAAGTATCTAATACTTCCATTAAATTTTTTATTTTTTCTACCCATTTCTTTTCTCCATTTAAAGCTCCTAATGCGGATCCCTGTATGATAGGGATATTTTCTCCATCATACTCATATTTCGAAAGTAATTCTCTAATTTCTATTTCTACTAACTCTAATAATTCTGGATCATCCACTTGATCTACTTTATTCATAAATACAACAATTTTTGGAACTCCTACTTGACGTGATAATAAGATATGTTCTCTAGTTTGAGGCATTGGTCCATCTGTAGCAGCTACAACTAGAATAGCTCCATCCATTTGAGCTGCCCCTGTAATCATGTTTTTAACATAATCTGCATGTCCAGGGCAATCAACATGTGCATAATGTCTTTTTTCTGTTTCATATTCTACATGAGATGTATTAATAGTAATTCCTCTTTCCTTTTCTTCAGGAGCATTATCTATTGCATCAAAACTTTTTTCTTCTGCTAACCCAATTTCTGATAATACTTTTGTAATTGCAGCAGTTAAAGTTGTTTTCCCATGGTCTACATGACCTGTGGTTCCTATATTTACATGTGGTTTGTCTCGTTTAAATTTTTCTTTTGCCATGATAAAATTATTAAAAGTTAAAAAAAAGCCAACGGCGGGAATTGAACCCGTGACCTCTTCCTTACCAAGGAAGTGCTCTACCTCTGAGCTACATTGGCCATATATGGTAATATTATTCTCATGGAGCGGAAGACGGGATTCGAACCCGCGACATTCAACTTGGAAGGCTGATGCTCTACCAACTGAGCTACTTCCGCCATATAATATATGGGGAGAGCAGGATTCGAACCTGCGAAGGCAATGCCAACAGATTTACAGTCTGTCCTCGTTAACCGGACTTGAGTATCTCCCCAAAAGCCGATGGAGGGATTCGAACCCACGACCCCGAGATTACAAATCACGTGCTCTGACCAACTGAGCTACACCGGCTACTCAAATTTTATTTGTAATAATGAAAATCAAGAAAATACAAATCTATAGAGATTTTTATAATTCTCAAAAAAATAATAAACCTTATAAAACTTTTACATTTTTAATTTTACGGTGAAATATAAATAATGAAAACACTCCAATGAATATCACAACATCGGATAAATTAAAAATGGGTTTAAAAAATTGAAAATTATAACCTCCAATAAATGGGAGCCAATCAGGAAAATTAGTATCTATTATAGGAAAATAAAACATATCTACAACACATCCTTCCAGAAAGGAAGCATATCCTCCTGCATTTTTTTTTTCAAAAAAAGAAGAATTTATTTTAGATATTCCAAAATAAGGAATCCATTTTTTTGCTTCTTGGCTATAAATTGTTCCTGTATCGAATAATAATCCATATAAAGCGCTATCCAAAAAATTTCCCATAGCTCCAGATAAAATTAAACTAATAGGAATAGTCAAATATTTAGAATTCCCTTTTTTTATATTCTTGTAAAGAAAAATAGAAATAAAAAAAACAAAAAAAAACCGAAAAATGCTTAACAGTATTTTTCCATGATATCCTGTCCAAAAATTTACCCCATAAGCCATACCTGGATTTTCTACAAAAAAAATACGAAAAAAAGAAAGGATGTAAACTCCGCCTCCTAATTCAAAATGAGTTTTAATATAAATTTTTAAAATTTGATCTATTGATAAAATAGATAAAATCATTAAAATAAATTTTTTCAAAAAAATTTATTTATTTTTTTCTACCAATCTTTTCCCTTCAATACTAAAAGTAGTATGAGGAACTGCCATAAGACGTTCTTTAGGAATTAATTTTTTAGTAATACGACAAATTCCATAATCTTTATTTCCCACTCTAATCAAAGCCGCATTTAAACTTCTTATAAACATTTGTAAATGTTCCACAATTTTAGCGTTTTGTTCCTTACTTAAGGTTTCTGATCCTTCCTCAAAAGCTTTAAAAGTAGGATAAGTATCATCTGTTCCATTGTTTTTATCATTATAAAATGATTCCTTAAAAATTAATAAATCCTTTTTTGCTTTTTTCAATTTATCAAGTATAAGTTTACGAAACTCTTTTCTTTCTTCCATAGAATATCTTTGTTTCACTAGTCCTTTCATTCTTTTACATTTTCAGATTTTCGAATCTGCATATATAATATGAATTTTTCTTCAAAATATATTTTTTCTTCCTCTTCTTCATATTTTGTTACATTTTCTTGTAAAAAAACATCTATAGCAAGAGTTTCTTTACAAATAAAATCTTTTTTTTTTTGCAAAAAAATTTGTACTTTATTTCGATATATATCATTTCCTTTTATACTTATATATACAAATATTTTTTCAATTACATCATATTTACGATCTTTTCTAATTTTTTGTATATGTCTAATTAATTCTCTAAGAAAACCTTCTTTCCAAAGAGAATCTGTAATACGTAAGTCTAATGCTATCGTTAATTTTGAATCAAATAAAACCGACCAACCTTTAATATATTCAGTAATAATTTTTACATCTTCTAAAAAAATATGAATTTTTTCTTCTTTAAGAAAAAAAACGCATTTTTTATTTTCTTCTATTTCTCTAATTTCTTTTTGACTAAATTTTTTTATAATATTAGAAATACTTTGAGTTTTATTTCCAAATTTAGGCCCCAAAGATTGATAATTAGGCTTAATATGTTTGATTAATTCAAGATTTTTGTAAGAGGAAAGAAATTCTATTTTTTTTACATTAGCTTCTTGAAATATAATTTCAGACGATTGTTCCAATTGTAAACGCATTTTTTCATCAGAAATAAGAATTAGCAACCTTTGCAAAGGTTGACGAATTTTTATTTTATTTTTTTTTCTTATAGAAAAAACCATTGCTATTATTTTCTGAATCCAAAGCATCCTATTTTCCAATTTTTTATTAATTAAATTAGAATCATAAATAGGATAACTTGTCATATGAACACTTTTGAAATTTTCTTTTTCAGTAACAGAATTTAAATCCACATATAATCTTTCAGAAAAAAATGGAGCAATGGGAGAAATTAACTTAGCTACAACAATTAAACATTTATAAAGAATTTGATATGCAGATATTTTATTTTTTGTATATTTTTCTTTCCAAAATCTTCTTCTACATAATCTAACATACCAATTACTTAATTTATCTAAAACGAAAGATGAAATCAAACGAGCAACTTTACTTGGATTGTAATTGGCATAATAATTATCTGTTTCTTTAATAAGAGTATTTAATTCAGAAAGAATCCAAAAATCTAATCCTGTATAATAATTTAAAGACTCTTCTTCTTTTTCTTTATAAGAAAAACCATCAATATTAGCATATAAAACAAAAAAAGAATAGATATTATACAAGGTTCCAAAAAATTTATTTATAACAGTATGAACCTCATTTATATTAAATTTTAAATTCTCCCAAGGCTCAGAATTAAATATAATATACCAACGTATAGCATCAGGGCCATAATTGTCTATTAAATCAAAAGGATTTATAGAATTTCCTTTACTTTTTGACATTTTACGACCATTTTTATCTAAAACCAATCCTGTTGATACAACATTTTTATATGCTATAGAATCAAATAATAAACTGCTAATAGTATGCAAAGTAAAAAACCATCCTCTTGTCTGATCTATCCCTTCCGAAATAAAATCAGCGGGAAATAATAAATTTTTATCTATATATTCTTTATTTTCAAATGGATAATGAAATTGAGCATATGGCATAGCACCAGAATCAAACCACACATCAATTAAATCCGGTTCTCTTTTCATAGGGGTCCCTTTGGAAGAAGTCAATATGATCCCATCCAAAATATGTTTATGCAAATCTATTTTATCATAATTATTGTCACTCATATCATCTAATATAAAATCTTCAAATACATTATGTGACATAAAACCATATTTAATAGATTTTTGAATTTCAAAAAATAACTCTTTAATTGATCCTACTACAATTTCCTCATCTCCTTTTTCGGTTCTCCAAATAGGAAGTGGGGTCCCCCAATATCTAGAACGTGAAAGATTCCAATCTTTTGTATTTTTTAGCCAAGAATCAAAACGTTTTTTCCCTGTAAAATCAGGATACCATTGAATTTTTTGATTCAAAGTAATCATTTTCTCTTTTATATCTGTAGTTTTTATAAACCATGAATTTAATAGATAATAAAGTATTGGTTTTTCTGTTCTCCAACAGTGTGGATAAAAATGAATATATTTTTCCGTTCTAAATATTTTATGTTCTTTTTCTAGAAAAAAAATTATTTCTTTATCTACTGAAAAAAATTTTTTTTGATTTGTATTGAATTCATCTTTAACATATTTCTCTGAAAATCCGTAAGGAAAATTTTTTATAAATTTTCCTTGAAAATCAACTAAAGGAACAGGTATATTTTCTTCATTTAAAACTAACATTGGAGGAATATTATATTTTTTAGACACCATAAAATCATCCATTCCAAATGTTGGAGAAATATGAACAATTCCTGTTCCTTCATTGACATTAACAAAATCTCCTATTACGATCTGAAAGGCATTCTTTTCGTTATAATAAGGTTTGAACCAAGGTAACAATTGTTCATATTTACTGAATATTAATTCTTTTCCTTTAAATTTTTCTACTATAAAATAAGGGATTTTATGGTTTTTTTTTATATTATTAATATCTAACTCAATGTTACTTGACACAGAATAAAATTGATTTGATAACAATATTTTATGAATTAATTTTTCAGAAAAAACAATACTTTCTTTTAAAAACGTATATGTATTATAGGTTGTCACTAATACATAGTCTATGTCAAAACCAATAGCTAATGCTGTATTTGAAGGAATAGTCCAAGGAGCCGTTGTCCATGATATAAAATATATATCACCTAAAATATTTTGAAATCTTTCAGGTAAAGTATTTTTAATTGCCTTAAATTTTAAAAAAGGAGATAATTGCTTCACTTCCTTATAAGTTTCCGGCATATTCAATTCATGATAACTTAATCCTGTTCCTGCAGCCGGAGAATAAGGTTGAATTGTAAAACCTTTATAAATAAGATTTTTATTATATAACTTTTTGATTAACCACCATATACTTTCTATATATTTTGTATTATAAGTAATAAAGGAATTATCTAAATCTATAAAATATCCTATTTTATCTGTAAATGATTGCCATTTTTTTAATGATTTATTGACAAAATTTTTACAAAAATTATTATATTGTTTTACACTAATTTTTTTTCCTATATCATTTTTAGTAATTCCCATATTCTTTTCCACATTTAATTCTACTGGAAGGCCATGGGCATCCCAACCTGCTTTTCTAAATACTTTTTTACCTTTAAGTGTGTGATATCTACAAAAAATATCCTTTATAGTTCTAGTTAGAATATGATGAATTCCAGGATTACCATTTAAAGATGGAGGCCCTTCATATAAAACATATAAAAGGGGATTTTTTTTATTACAAAAATTAGAATTACTTTGAAAAAAATTATGTTTTTTCCAAAATTGAGAGATTTCTATGGTTATCTGACTAAGATTCAATTTTTTATATTCTATAAATATTCTTGACATAAAGCTATAATGATAAATTAATAATCTTCTATTTTAATAATTATACTTTTATATGAATAAAAATGAAACCTTTTCTTGCAAAAAAAAAGAAGAAACTCCATTAATAAAGCAATATAATAATATAAAAACTAAATATCCAGATACAATTTTATTATTTCAAGTTGGAGATTTTTATGAAACTTTTGGAGAAGATGCCATTAAATGTTCTAAAACATTAAATATCGTTTTAACCAAACGATCTCATATACATTTAGCAGGTTTTCCTTGCCATTCTTTAAGTACTTATTTACCAAAATTGATACGTTCAGGATTTCGTGTAGCTATTTGTAATCAATTAGAAGAACCAAAAAAAGGTAAAAATATTGTAAAAAGAGGAGTAACAGAACTTATTACTCCAGGAGTAACCATAAATGAAAATATTATACCTCCTAAATCAAACAATTTTTTAGCTTCTATTCACGTAGAAAAAAATAAATATTTTGGTTTAAGTTTTTTAGATATTTCTACTGGTGAATTTTTTGTAACAGAAGATACAAAAAATAATATTTTACAATATTTAAAACATTTTCATCCTAGTGAAATTCTTTTTCAAAAAAAGGAAAAAAAATTCTTCGATCAATTGTTAAAAGGAAAATACTATACTTTTATTATGGAAGATTGGATGTTTGATTATTCATTGGCATATGAAAAATTAACATCACACTTTAAAATAAATTCATTAAAAGGCTTTGGAATAAATGATTTAAAATTAGGTATTATTTCTTGTGGAGCCGTTTTATCTTACTTACATAATACTCTACATTTAAACATAAAACATATTTCTAATATACGAAGAATCAAAAGGAAAGAATACATGTGGATAGACGATTTTACTTTTCGAAATTTAGAAATATTTTATCCATTACATAAAGAAGGAGTTTCTTTAATAAAGATACTAGATTATACTATCACTCCTATGGGGGGAAGGTTATTGAAGAATTGGATTCTTTTTCCTTTAAAAAATTTATTTTATATACAAAAACGTCATCAAATAGTACAAGAATTATGCACTAATAATATGATACGTACTTTTATCAAAACAAAACTAAAAAATGTTTATGATATAGAAAGAATAATTTCAAAAATCGCTGTTGGAAAAATTTCTCCACGTGAAATGTATACATTATATAAATCTTTAATTTCCATAACCAAAATACAAAAAAAATTTCTATCTCAAGAATCTAAAATTCTTACAAATATTGGAAGTTCTTTTCAAGATTGTAATTTTATATGTGAAAAAATTGCTAATACGATACAAGAAAACCCTCCACATCAAATTGAAAAAGGAAAAGGAAATGTTATCATTAAAGGTTTTTCTAAGGAATTAGATGAAATTCGTATGATGTACTTTTCTCAAAAAGAATATTTAGAAAAACTTTGTTCAATCGAACAATTAAAAACAGGAATTAATAATCTAAAAATTGGATTTAATAATATTTTTGGATATTTTTTTGAAGTTAAAATTTCTAAAATAGAAAAAGTCCCATCTCACTGGATGCAAAAACAAACATTGACGAATTCAGTTCGGTATATTACTGAAGAGTTAAAAAATTATGAACTAAAAATATTTAATGCCGAACAAAAAATATTTTCTTTGGAAAAAGAGATATTTAATAATCTAACAAATCAAATATTAGAAATAATAAAACCCTTACAAAAAAATGCAAAAATAATTGCAAAATTAGATGTATTATGTTCTTTTTCTAATTTAGCATTAGAAAATAATTATGTTAAACCAAACATAAACGATTCCTTAAAAATATCAATAATAAAAGGACGACATCCAGTCATTGAAAGACAATTCATTGCTAAAACTTCTTACATCCCTAATGATATTATTTTAAATAAATCAAATCAACAAATATTAATCATAACAGGACCTAATATGGCAGGAAAATCGGCTATTTTACGTCAAACTGCTATTATTATACTGATGGCTCACATTGGTAGTTTTGTTCCTGCTAAATATGCAAAAATAGGATTAATAGACAAAATATTCAGTAGAGTTGGAGCATCCGATAACATTTCTTTAGGAGAATCGACTTTTATGGTAGAAATGAATGAAACAGCAAATATATTAAATAATATTTCCAGAAGAAGTTTTATCATTTTAGATGAAATAGGAAGAGGAACTAGTACTTATGATGGAATTTCAATAGCAAAATCGATCATTGAATTTTTACATGAAAAAAATGTACGTCCTCTAACCTTATTTGCCACACATTATCATGAATTAAATGAAATGAGTCTTTTTTTTAAAAGAATAAAAAACTATCATGTATCTGTAAAAAAAACAGATGATAACATTATTTTTATGCGAAAACTAATAATTGGAGAAAGTAAAGATAGTTTTGGAATTTATGTAGCGAAAATATCGGGTATGCCTGTAGAAATTATTGAAAAAGCGAAAAAAATATTAAATACATTAAAATCAAAAAAAAATAAAACGGAAATGAATAAAAAAAAAATTTTTTATTTATTAAAAAAAATAATTTTTTCTATAAAAACAATAAAAAATATTGATTCTTTATCAGTGCAAGATGCAGCTATTAAAATTCATGAGATTAAAAATTTATTGGATTATTAAAATTTGCTATATATATAAAGTGTATTTAAATTAGTCATTTCAAATCTGTGCGAGAGTAGCTCAGTTGGTAGAGCACGACCTTGCCAAGGTCGGGGCCGCGGGTTCAAATCCCGTTTCTCGCTTTTTAAGCACCCGGATGGTGGAATTGGTAGACACACAGGACTTAAAATCCTGTGATCATTGTGATCGTACGGGTTCAAATCCCGTTCCGGGTATTTTTTACTGACTATAATTAAAATAATTCGGTGATTCTTTAGTTATATTTACACTATGTGGATGGTTTTCTTTTAATCCTGAATTAGTGATTCTCACAAATTTACCTGTTTTCATCAGTTCTATAATTGAGGAAACTCCACAATATCCCATTCCGGAACGCAATCCTCCACAAATTTGATAAATTACATCTTTCATTTTCCCTTTATAGGGAACTATTGCTTCTATTCCTTCCGGAACAGATTTCTCGTTAAATTGAAAATAACGATCTTTACTTCCTCTTTTCATTGCTATTAATGACCCCATCCCTACATAAGTTTTAAATTTTCTTCCTTGAAAAATAACTTCTTCTCCTGGAGCTTCATCTGTTCCTGCAAATAAACTTCCAATCATAACAGAACTAGCTCCAGCAGCAATCGCTTTGACCACATCTCCTGAATATCTGATCCCTCCATCAGAAATAACGCTCACATTTCTTTTTTTAGCATATTCATATACATCATTAATAGCCGTTATTTGTGGCATCCCTACTCCAGCTATGACTCTCGTTGTACAGATAGACCCAGATCCAATGCCTACTTTTAAAACAGTTGACCCGGCATCTATCAAATCTTTAGCCCCCTCCATGGTCACTACATTTCCTGTTAATAATGTTATTTTTGGAAAAGAATGTCTAATCAATTTTATTGTTTTTAATATTTTAGAAGAATGACCATGCGCTGAATCTATAGTTATAATATCCGCACCTATCTTCACTAAAGATTCTACTCTTTCTAATGTTCTTTCATCTATTCCAATAGCCGCACCTACACGTAAACGACCCCTAGAATCTTTGCAAGCGTTAGGATATTCAATTAGATTATCAATATCTCTAATCGTGATTAATCCTACTAATTTATTACAATCATCTACAATAGGCAATTTTTCTATTCTTTCTTTCAATAAAATATTTTTGGCTTCTTCTAGAGTTATATTTTTATTAGATGTAATTAACTTTTCTTTTGTCATCACTTCTTCAACTAAAGAATCTAAATCAATACGATATTTTATATCTCTTCTGGTAATAATTCCTACTAATGAATAATCTTTTTCTATAACAGGTAATCCAGAAATTTTAAACTTTTTCATAAGATATTGAGCATATCTTAATGTTGAATTTCTAGAAAGAGTAATAGGATCATCTATCATTCCACTTTCACTTCTTTTAACTCTATAAACCTCTTCAGATTGGTTTTCTATATTCATATTTTTATGAATAATTCCTATTCCTCCTTCTCTAGCTATGGATATAGCTAAAGAGGATCCTGTCACTGTATCCATAGCTGCACTTAATATAGGAATATTCATAGTAATATCAAGTGTTAGAGAAATTTTAAGAGAAACTTCTGATGGGAGAATTGAAGAATAAGAAGGAACAAGTAAAACATCATCAAAAGTAAGAGCTTCTTTTAAAATCTTTTTATTTAAAGACATAATTTTTATTTTTAAAATATATAAACGATTTATAAAGACATAATATTCTTATTTTCAAACTAAAGAGAAAAATTAAAATTTAGTTGTCCTTTCTTTTAAAAGGATTACAAATAATGATATATTTTTTCATTCCAAATTTTTATATAAATTTGCCCAGAATATGTAATAACTGAAATACTATCGATTATGATGAAAAAATTAAGAATTACAGTCACTACGATTTTGTTAGCAATATTTTTATTTACTATTAGTTGTAACAACAAAAATAAAAATGAAAGTAACTCTACTACAACAGAAGAGGAAAAAACAACTAATAATAATGAAAATCAAACAGATTCTACTAACACAAATACACCTCCTGCAACTGGGGAGGATTCCTCCAAAAATCATAATGAGGAAAACAACAATGAAAAAGACAAAGTAACAACTGAAGAAAACGATAAAAGTAATAAATAGTACTTCAGAATTAAGAATAAGAAAGTGAATAAGTATAAACGAAAAAAAGAGTATATACTCTTTTTTTCGTTTATTAACTTTTTACTCTTGCCTTTTTCCCTCTTAGAGATCTAAAATAATAAATTTTAGATCTTCTAACTTTTCCTTTTTTGTTTACTTCTATTTTTCGTATGTTAGGCTGATTAAAGATGAATATGCGTTCTATTCCTATCCCTGCACTTATTTTACGAATAGTAAATGTTTTAGTTAATCCTTTTCCTTGTTTTTTTATAACCACACCTTTGAAAGATTGAACTCTTTTTTTTTCTCCTTCTTTAATTTCGAAAAAAATAGTGATTGTATCTCCTGAATAAAACAATGGAAAATGATTTTTAGATAAAAATTTATCTTCTGTGTATTTTATAATATTTTGAGACATGATTTTATTATATTATTATAATTCATAATTTTTTTATTTCATATATGATTTTTTTTGATAAAAAATCAGCTCTTTTCCTTGAAGTACTTTCTGTGTGTATTCTAATAATATTTTCAGTATTTGATTTTCTGATATGTATCCATTCATTATATTTAAAATAAATTTTAATTCCATCACTAAAATCCATCTTATTTCCTTTATATTTTTTTCTTATTATTGTTAATAACATTTTAATTCGTTCATGAGAAGAAAATCTAATTTTTTTTTTCGTCATAAAATAATTAGAATATCGTTTTTTTAATTTAGATAATGGAATATTATCAAGTTTAGCTATTTGAGTTAAAAATAATGCAATTCCAATCAATGCATCTCTTCCATAACGTAAATTAGGATAAATAATACCTCCATTTCCTTCTCCTCCAACAACAGCATGAACTTCTTTCATTTTTTTTATAACATGTATTTCTCCAACAGGAGTAGAATAATAAGGAACTCCTTTTTTAACAGAAAGGTCTTTTAATGCATGAGAAGATGATAAAGTAGAAACAACAGGACCCAATTTATTTTCCAATATATAATCTGCTATGGATACTAAAGTATATTCTTCTCCAAAAAAATCTCCGTTTTCACAAATAAACACGACTCGGTCCACATCAGGATCTACGGAAATTCCTAAATCCGCTTTTATTTCCGGTACTTTTTTACATATTTTTTTTAAGTTTTTTTCAATAGGCTCAGGATTATGAACAAAATCACCATGAGGATCACAATACATTTTAATAACATGAACCCCTAAATATTTTAATAAAATAGGAACAGCTATCCCTCCTGTAGAATTAATTCCGTCAACCACAATTTTTAATTTAGCTCTTTGAATTATATTTTTTTCTATGATAGGCAAGGAAAGAATTTTTTCTATATGTTTCTGAATATAATTTTCTTTATAAAAAAGATTCCCTAATTTTTTATATGAGGAAAAATTAAAATATTTTTTTTCTGCTATATAGTACAATTTTTTAAAATCTTCTTCAGATAAAAATTCTCCATAAGAATTAAACATTTTTAATCCGTTCCAATTTTTAGGATTATGGCTTGCCGTTAACATTACACCTCCATCCGCTTTTTCATTCATAACAGCAATTCCAACTGTAGGAGTAGTAGATAAACCAATATTTATAACATCAACTCCAAGACTTTGAAAAGTAATTATTAAAAATTGTTGAAATAAAAGAGAAGAAACTCTTCCGTCTCTACCTAATATGAAAAAAAATTTTTTTTTATTTTTATATTTTCTTTTCATACAGGAAACATATCCTGCTAAAAATTGAATTATATCTATGGGAGAGAAACCATATCCAACCTTTCCTCCTAATGTTCCTCTTATTCCAGATGAAGATTTTACAAGTGTCAAAAACTGATTGAATTTTTTTATTATAAACAAAAATACAAAATAAAATTTTTTGATTTATTCAAATTCTATAACTTTTATAGGAGATATTTTATTAATAAAAAATAAAGAAGGAAAAAAAATTGTCATAAAACAAATCAAAATAACAAATAAGTTTATAATAATAATATGAGGTATTTTTATAAGAATAGGAACAAAATCAACGAAATATTCCATTTTATTTAATGATATTAAATGAAATTTTTTTTGTAATACTAATAAAGTAATCCCAATACTATTTCCTACAATTAATGCCGGGATCAATATTTGTATGATATAAAACAAAAATATTTTATGTATTATTTGATTTTTCGCTCCTAAAGTTTTTAAAATACCTATAGTTCTGATTCTTTCTAAAAGAAGTATTAGAATAAATACAACCATATTAATGGTTACGGACGCGAAAATAATAAGACTAATAACGATAATATTTACGTCAAATACATTTATCCATTTTATAATATCATGATGATTCTGAATGGTTTTTACTAAAAAATTATTAGGAATTTTTTTAAAAATTTTTTTCTTTATGTTATCATAGGAAATAAAAATTTCAAATTTTTCTACAAAATCTTTTTTCCATCCGTAAATCTGTTGAATAGATTTAATATTTCCAATAATGTATACATCATCAAATTCTGGGATTCCCGTTTCATATAAACCAGAAATTTGAAATTTTTTATAGATAATAATAGGACCTCTTTTTTTATTAAAAGATAAAAAACCAATTTTAACATTGGATCCAATATTTAATCCTAGTAACAAGGATACTTTTTTAGATAAAAAAATATTTTTCTTACACAAGAATTTTTTTTTGAAAAAATTATTCGTAATAAAAAAATATTGAAAAAAAACAGGATTATAATCTTCATACAAACCTTTGAATATGTATCTATCTATTTTATTATTTGTAGAAATAATCACATTATTTTCTGCAATTCCATGAATTTGTTTAACTAAATTAGATTTAAAAAACTTTTTCAATAAAAATTTCTTTTTTTTTACAGAAAATTTAGGAAAGCTTATTCTTGAATTATCCTTCTGTATAAGAATTTGTCCCTTAACATTTAAGAGTTTATCTTTTATAATCTCTTTAAAACCAAATCCTATAGAAAAAGTTAAAAAAGATATAATTAAACCGAAAACTATTGTTGTTTGTGTTATAATGACTATTGTTCGTAGAGTTTTATTTTTCCTACAATCCTCCCAAACCGTTTTTTTGGCAAAAAACCATTCAAAATTCAATTTGATTTTTTAATTCTAAATATCTTCATCTAAACAATTATCATTATTAAAATCCATATTAGATTCCGATAATGTATTATCTTCAATATTTTCATAAGGAGGAGATATAAAAAAATTTTCTTTATCAATAACATTTTTTTTGTAATCTTCTTCCCAAGCTAATAAAGTATGTTTTTTTTCTTCTAAGTTAATAAACTGAGCTTTATCACTTATAAATTTTAAACGAAATTTATCTAATCCTCCATTTCTATGTTTAGCGATTATAATTTCTGCTTGACCTATACAAGAGTCATTATCTTCTTCAGAATCCCAAATTTTAAATCCATAATATTCAGGTCTGTAAATAAATAAAACTATATCTGCGTCTTGTTCAATAGCTCCTGATTCTCGTAAATCAGATAATACAGGGCGTTTGCTCCCCCCTCTTGTTTCTACTGCTCTAGAAAGTTGAGATAAAGCTATTATTGGAATGTCTAATTCTTTGGCTATAGATTTAAGACTTCTAGAAATAACTGATATTTCTTGTTCTCTATTTTGTAATTTAGTCCCATGATCATTAATTCCCATCAATTGCATATAATCTATAAATATCAATTGAATTCCATGTTGGGATATTAAACGACGACATTTTGCACGTAAACTAAATATAGATAAAGATGGGGTATCATCTATAAATAAAGGAACATTCTTCAAATTTTTTGTTTTATGTAACAAACATTCCCAATCTAATTTAGATAAGTTAGCTCTTTTTATTTTTTCTGAAGAAATACCGGTTTCTGATGAAATTAACTTGGTAATTAATTGAATTGAAGACATTTCTAATGAAAAAATTATCATTGGAATCTTTTGATCTACAACTATATTTTTTACCATAGATAACATAAAAGTTGTCTTTCCCATTCCAGGTCTAGAAGCTAATATAATTAAGTCAGAATTTTGCCATCCAGAAGTAATATGATCCAATTTATGAAATCCAGAAGAAATACCACTTAATCCTTCTTTTTCTGTTTTTTGAATTTTTTCAATAGCTTTTTGTATAAGACATTGAGTTGTTTCGTATTTTTTGGCTATTAAATATTTTTGATTAATCTCAAAAAGTTTTGATTCAGCATGATCTAAAAGATCAAAAACATCTGTACTTTCCTCATAACATTTTTGAATAATACTAGAAGATATACTAATTAATTTTCTTAAAATAAATTTTTGTACTACTATACGACTATGATATTCTATATGTGCAGAAGAAATAACTTTTTGTGTTAATCCAATCAAATATAACTCTCCTCCTATTGATTCCAATTTTCCAGTTCTACGAAGTTCATTTAAAACAGTGTATAGATCTATCGGTTTAGAATTATGATATAATTTTTGTATAGAAATAAATATTTCTTGATGTTTTTTTTTATAAAAAATTTCAGGAAAAAGGATATCAATAACTTCATCTAACCCTTTTTTATCAATCATAATAGCCCCTATTATAGCTTCTTCTAAATCTAATGCTTGAGGAGGAATTTTACCTTTTTTATTTATTGAATCAAAACAAAATTTATTCGTTTCTTCCTGTCTAATCTTACTCATAAAATTTTTTTAAATAAACACAATAAAGTGAAGTATATATAAAATATATTAAATAGTATATAGAATTATGAAAATTTATTCGTTAAAAAAACCAATAGAAATATACTTATTTTTTCTATTTTGAATAAGGGATTCTATATGAATTTCAGATAATTGCTTATTATATTTAATAATTTGTTTTTTAACAAGTTTATAAGCTTTTTCAGGGCAAAAATGAGCTCCTCCTAAAGGTTCTTTGATCACATCATCTATAAGATTCAATTTATGCATGTTTTCTGCAGTTAATTTCAATGCTTCTGCTGATTTTTCTTTATTATCTCGATTTCCCCAAAGTATTGTAGAACAACTTTCAGGAGAAATAACGGAAAACCATGAATTTTCCATCATGGAAACCTTATCTCCTATTCCGATTCCTAAGGCTCCTCCACTAGCTCCCTCTCCTATAATTAGAACAATAATGGGGACTTTTAAACACATCATTTCATAAATATTTTTACCAATGGCTTCTCCTTGTCCCCTAGTTTCTGCTTCAATTCCAGGAAAAGCTCCTGGAGTATCAATGAAAGTAATAACAGGTTTTTCAAATTTTTCTGCTAATTTCATAAGACGTAAAGCTTTTCTATATCCTTCTGGATTAGGCATACCAAACCTTCTATACTGTCTATCCTTGGTATTTTTTCCTTTTTGAGTGCCAATTAGCATAAAAGTATGATCCTCAATTTTTCCAAACCCTCCTACGATAGCTTTATCGTCACCAAAATGACGATCTCCATGTAATTCTATAAAAGAATCTTTGTTTGTTATGGAATTTATGTAATCTAAAGTATAAGGTCTATTTGGATGTCTAGATAATTGAACTCTTTGCCAAGGGGTAAGATTACTATGTAATTTTTTAATGGTTTCTTCCAATTTAAATTTCAATTGATTGCAAACTTCTTTCATATTTATCCCACTTTTTTTTTCTATTAGGATACAGTTTACATATTGATCCTTAATTTCTTGTATTGGTTTTTCAAAATCTAAATATTCCATTTTCAAAAAAATAACAGAATTAAGTAGCAGTAAATGATTGAATATACTCACGATTCATAAAAGAAATATGCTCTGTGGATATTCCCTTTGGACATTCAACTTCACATGCTCTGGTATTAGTACAACTTCCAAATCCTTCTTCATCCATTTTTTTTATCATATTCATAACTCTTTTTTTTCTCTCTATTTTTCCTTGAGGTAACAAAGCAAATTGTGAAACTTTTGCTGAAACAAATAACATTGCCGATCTATTTTTGCATGCAGCTACGCATGCACCGCAACCAATACACGTAGCCGCATCAAAAGCTTTATCTGCTTGTTCTTTGTGAATTGGAATCATATTTCCATCTATTGTTTTTCCAAATGTATTTACAGATATGTACCCTCCTGATATAATAATTCTATCAAAAGAAGATCTATCTACGATAAGATCTTTAATTATAGGAAAAGGGGTAGCTCTCCAAGGTTCTACATATATAGTTTCTCCATCATGAAAATGACGCATATGAAGTTGACAAGTGGTAATTAAATTATCGGGGCCATGAGCTCTTCCATTAATATATAGAGAACACATTCCACAAATCCCTTCACGACAATCATGATCAAATGATATAGTAGAAGAATCTTTCTTTTGGCATATAATATGATTATTTAAAAGATCTAACATTTCTAAAAATGAACTATCAGGAGAGACATTATAAACTTGATAAGTTTTAAAATTCCCCCTTTCCTCACGGTTTTTTTGTCTCCATATTTTTAACTTAAACTTCATAAGTTTTTTCATACAATCTTGGATTATATTTTATTTATTTATAAGAACGGGGCTGTACTTTGATAAAAGTATAATTTAAATCTTCTTTATGCATAATTTCATCACTTATAAGATGATTTTTCCTGTGTTCCCATATAGAAACATGTTTATAACGAACATCATCACGAAGAGCTTCTCCTTCTTTTGTTTTATATTCTTCACGAAAATGACTTCCACAAGATTCGTTTCTCTTTAAAGCATCCATAGCCATTAATTCTCCTAATTCTAAAAAATCAGCAACACGTCCAGCTTTTTCTAATTCAGAGTTTAATCCATCATCAATATTTCCCGGAATAAAAACATTTTTCCAAAATTCATATCGAAGTTCTTGTATAGCTTTTATAGCTTTATATAAACCTACATGATTTCTACTCATTCCTACATATTTCCACATAATATTTCCAAGTTTTTTATGGAAAAAATCAACTGACATATTTCCATTATTTTGAATAAGTTTTTGAATTCTATTTTTAACATTTTCTTCTGATAATTGGAAAGCGATATGTTTTGTAGACATTTTTTCTGTGATACATTCAGATAAATAATCCGCTATGGTATATGGTAAAATAAAATAACCATCAGCCAATCCCTGCATTAATGCAGAGGCTCCAAGTCTATTTGCTCCATGATCAGAAAAATTTGCTTCTCCTATAATATAACATCCAGGAATAGAAGACATTAAATTATAATCAACCCACAATCCTCCCATAGTATAATGTACTGCTGGATAAATTTTCATAGGAGTTTTATATGGATTATCATTGGTAATTTTTTCATACATATGAAATAAATTACCATACTTAGATTCCATTATTTCTTCTCCTAATTTTTGTTTATCTAATGAACTAGGTTCTTGAATTCCAAGTTCATTCGCTTTTTCTTTTCCATATTTTTCTATAGAAAAACTAAAATCTAAAAATACACCTTCTTTGGTTTCATTGTTTTCTATTCCAAATCCTTTATCACAACGTTCTTTAGCTGCCCTAGAAGCCACATCTCTTGGTACAAGATTTCCAAATGAAGGATAGCGTCTTTCAAGATAATAGTCTCGATTTTCTTCATTTATCTCCTTAGGTTTTTTAGACCCATTCCGGATGAAAATAACATCTTCTAATTTATTTGGGACCCATATTCTTCCATCATTTCTCAATGATTCAGACATTAATGTTAATTTAGATTGATAATTTCCATGTACTGGAATACAAGTAGGATGTATTTGAGTGTAACAAGGATTGGCAAATAATCCTCCTTTTTTATGAACTTTCCATATAGCGCTTGCATTAGCACCCATTGCATTAGTAGATAAAAAAAATATATTTCCGTACCCTCCTGAAGCAATGACTATAGCATGTGCTGCGTGCCTTTCTATTTCACCGGAAATAAGATTCCTTGCAATAATACCTTTGGCTACCCCATCTACAACAACTAAATCTAACATTTCATGACGATTATACATTTTTACCCTTCCTATTTTTATTTGTCTAGACATAGAAGAATAGCATGCTAATAAAAGTTGTTGTCCTGTTTGTCCTTTTGCATAAAAAGTTCTAGATACTTTTGTTCCACCAAACGATCTAGTTTCTAAATATCCAGCATAATCACGAGCAAATGGAACCCCTTGGGCAACACATTGATCTATAATATTAGAAGATATCTCTGCTAAACGATAAACATTTGCTTCTCTAGATCTATAATCTCCACCTTTAATTGTATCATAAAAAAGTTTATAAACCGAATCATTATCTCCTTTATAATTTTTAGAAGCGTTAATACCCCCTTGTGCCGCTACAGAATGTGCTCTTCTTGGAGAATCTTGATAACAGAAGGCTTTCACTCTATATCCTAATTCTGACAACGAAGTGGAAGCTGAAGCACCTGCAAGTCCAGTTCCAACAACAATAATTTCAATCTTGGATCTATTGTTAGGAGATACCAATTTTAAAGTTGATTTATGATCTTTCCATTTGTTAGGTAACGAACTGACTGGAATTTTCGAATTGAAATTTAAAATATCTTTCATCAAAAAATATTAGTTATCATTAAAAAAAAACCAAATAGCAATAATAGAAAATCCAGAACAAATAAACCAAAAATACACAAAACCGAATCTTTGTATCCAAACCAATCTTTTTTTATTGGATAGACCCAAAGATTGAAAAGAAGATTGAAATCCATGATTTAAATGAATCCCCAAAATAAAAAATGAAAATACATATATAAATGTATAATAAGGATTCTTGAATAAGGTAACAACTATATCATAATCTGAAATTAAATGACGAGGATCTGAATATTTCATAGGAATCATGAAATTGATAAGATGTAAACCCAAAAAACATAAAATTAAAATACCTGTATATACCATTGTTCTACTACTAAATGAAGTAGTTAAATAAGAATTCATAGCATAATCAATTTCTCCTTTTATTTTTTTATTTGTTAAATGTAACTGAACTCCTAATAAAATATGAATAAAAAAACCTACAGCAAGAACATATTCCATCATTCGAATAAATATATTTTTTCTCATAAAAAAAACAGCTTCGTTAAAAGCTTTTTCTCCTGAAAATAGAAATAAATTAACACTCAAATGCAATAATAAAAAAATCATTAAAAAAATACCTGTAGTAGCCATAACCACTTTTTTTCCAATAGAGGATTGAAAAAAATTACAATGATTCACTGATTTTAATTTGATTTTAGTAAATATAAATAAGATATTTTATATTTATTATTAAAATTTCTCATTTTCTAATTTTTTGTAAAGCTTCTACAAGGGTATCTATATCTCCTTTTTCATTAAAAATTCCAAAAGAGATTCTAATAGGCATTGTTTTATTTAATAAATATCTATCTGTTATCAATTGAATCACATGAGATGTTTTTTTAGGATTACTATTGCAAGAACTTCCTTTAGAAACAGCAACTCCCATTAAATCTAAATGAAAATATAATAAATAATCTTTTTTCGTAGGATATAAAAAATTTAATATAGAGGGAATACTTTTATCAGGATGAGATGATAATCCATTAAAAATGATGTTAGGAATTATTTTTTTCAGTTCTGAAATACAATAAGATTTTAAATCTTGCATTTTTTTTATATGTCTTGTAAAAGTGCAACAAGATAATCGAAAAGCTTCTGATAATCCTGCTATACCATGTATATTTTCCGTTCCTGAACGAATTCCATATTCTTGAACTCCTCCAGTAATCAAAGGCTTCATTTTTTTTAAAATATTATTTCTTATAAAAGCAAAACCGACTCCTTTTGGGCCATAAAATTTGTGTGCGCTTGCAGTAGCAAAATCAAAGGATAATTTTTCCATATTAATAGGAAGATTTCCTATAACTTGTATGGTATCTGAATGAAAATAAGCATTATATTTTTTGCATAAAAAAACTACTTTATCTACCTCTAATAAATTCCCAATTTCATTATTAGCATACATTAAACTTACAAGTATTTTTTTATGTATATTGTTTCTCAAAATTTCTTCCATATTATTAAAATCTAATATTCCTTTTTTATCAATTGAAATAAAATCTACAGATATTTTGTATCTAATAGATAAATCTAAAATTGTTTGTAATACAGATGGATGTTCTAATTGTGAGGTAATAATATGTCTTATACCTAAATCTAAAACTGAAGATCTTAATACAAGATTATTAGCTTCAGTTCCTCCTGAAGTAAAAATAATCTCAGAAGGAGAAGCTTTAATATTTTTTGCAATACAAATTCTAGATTCCTCTAAAATTGAACGAGTTTCTCTTCCATAACTATGCTGTATCGAAGAAGGATTTCCTAATGAATATTTTAATGTATGAATTATTACTTTCACAACTTCATTTCTTATAGGAGTGGAAGCTGCGTTATCCAAATATGCTCGTTTCATTTTCTATTGAAAATTTTGTACATATATATACATAAAAATATATAATGTATTCAAATTCTGTTTGTTAAAAATATTTTTTAATAAAAAATCTCATCTTTAATTTTGTATATTTATCCTAATTACATTGGGGTTTAGTAAAGATATTTTAAAGTAATTTTTAAAAAGAATCCTTATAGATTTTTTTAAATATTTGTTGTTTTAATAATGTCATTAAAATGTCTATTTTATTTTTATTTAAATTGAGTGAATATGAAAATAAATGTTGGATTTTCGGTCATAATGGGGTTTTTGATTGGAATTATTATATGTTATTTTTTTGGAAAAAAAATTATATTAAAAAAATATATTCAATTATTAGAAAAAGCTAATTTTCAGGCAAAAAAAATCATAAAAAATGCAGAGAAAGAAGTAGAATCCATAAAAAGAAAAAAAATGCTTCAAGCAAAAGAAAAATTTGTAGAACTTAAATCTAAACATGAAAAAGATGTTTATTTAAGAGAAAAAAAAATAATTGACACAGAAAATAAAACAAGAGAGAAAGAAAATCGATTATCTAGAGAAATAGAAATTTATTTTAAAAAAAATAATCGTTTAGAAGTACAAATACATGATTACGAAAAAAAATATAAAATTCTTAAAAATAAACAAGAAGAATTTGAAAATATGCATATTCAACAAGTAGAATTACTTGAAAAAATATCTAATTATTCTTCTGAAGAAGCTAAAAATGAATTAATTGAAATTCTTAAAGAAGAAGCAAAAGCAAAAGCACAAACTCATATACAAAACATTATAGAAGAATCACAATTAACTGCAAAAATGGAGGCAAAAAAAATTGTCATTCAAGCTATTCAAAGGATTGGAACAGAACAAGCAGTTGAAAATGCGGTATCCGTTTTTAACATAGAATCAGATGATGTAAAAGGTCGTATAATTGGACGAGAAGGAAGAAATATAAGAGCTTTAGAAAAAGCAACCGGAGTAGAAATTATTGTAGATGATACTCCAGAAGCTATTCTTTTATCTTGTTTTAATCCTATACGAAGAGAAATAGCACGATTAGCTCTTCATAAATTAGTTATAGATGGACGTATACATCCAGCTAGAATTGAAGAAATAGTATCTAAAACAGAAAAACAAATTGAAGAAGAAATAATAGAAGTAGGAAAAAAAACCATTATAGATTTAGGAATTCATGGAATACATATAGAATTAATCCGAATGGTAGGAAGAATGAAATATCGTTCTTCTTATGGACAGAATCTTTTACAGCATTCTCGTGAAGTCGCTCATTTATCAGGAATATTAGCTTCTGAATTAGGATTAAATTCAAAACTGGCAAAACGAGCTGGATTGTTACATGATATAGGAAAAGTACCTGAAAACGAATCAGAACTTCCTCATGCCATTCTAGGAATGCAATGGGCAGAAAAATATGGAGAAAATATGGAAGTTAGTAACGCTATAGGTTCACATCATGATGAAATAGAAATGAAAGTATTAATATCTCCCATAGTTCAAGTTTCAGATTCTATTAGTGGAGCTCGTCCTGGAGTGAGAAGAAATTCTTTTGAATCTTATTCAAAAAGACTAAAAAATTTGGAAGATATAGCGTTTAGTTTTGATGGAGTTAATAAAGCATTTGCTATACAAGCAGGAAGAGAATTGCGTGTATTAGTTGAAAGTGATAAAATTGATGATAAAAAAGCTTTTCAATTATCTTGTGATATAACAGAAAAAATAAAAAATGAAATGACTTATCCTGGTCAAATTAAAGTGACAGTGATTAGAGAAACTCGAGCTGTACAAATAGCTAAATAATAAAAATTATGAAAGACTCTCCTATTACTTTTTTTATTAAAAAATACTTTCTTCATTTCAATGCTTTAACTTTATCAGAAGCAGCTAAAGCATATAAATATCATATTCAAAATAACGGAAAAATGATGATTACACTAGCAGGAGCAATGAGTACGGCAGAATTAGGAAAAATATTATCTGAAATGATACGAAAAAATAAAGTTCACATCATTTCTTGTACAGGAGCTAATTTAGAAGAAGATATATTAAATTTAATAGCTCATTCTCATTACAAAAAAATCCCTCATTATAGAGATTTAACTCCTTATGAGGAAAAAAATTTTTTAAAAAAAGGATATTATAGAGTTACAGATACTTGTATTCCAGAAGAACAAGCTTTTAAAGAATTACAAAAACATATGTTAAAAGTATGGATAAGAGCTAAAAAAAAATCAAAACGTTATTTTCCTCATGAGTATATTTATCAACTATTATTAGAAAATATTTTAGAACCCTATTACAATATAGATTCAGAAGATAGTTGGGTATTAGCTGCAGCAAAAAAAAATATACCCTTAATAGTCCCAGGATGGGAAGATAGTACAATAGGAAATATTTTTGCTTCATTTTGTATGAAAAAACTATTTCAACCGATTCTTGTAAAAACCGGAATCGAATATATGCTATTTTTAGCAAAATGGTATCAAAAAGAATCAATCAAACATAAAATAGGGTTTTTCCAAATTGGAGGTGGAATATCAGGAGATTTTCCTATCTGTGTAGTCCCTATGTTGTCTCAAGATATAGGATTTCATCCTACTCCGTTTTGGTCTTATTTTTGTCAAATTTCTGATTCCACAACCAGTTATGGATCTTATTCTGGAGCTATTCCTAACGAAAAAATTACTTGGGGGAAACTTGATAAAGATACTCCAAAATTTATCATTGAATCAGATGCAACTATAGTGGCTCCGCTTATTTTTGCATATATATTAAATATGTAACTTAATATTAAATATAATGTCATGAATAATTTATATGATCTTGTTGTTATTGGTTCTGGTCCAGGTGGATATATATCCGCTATTAGGGCTAGCCAATTGGGTCTTCGTACTGCTATTATAGAAAAGTATCAAGAATTAGGCGGAACATGTTTAAATGTAGGGTGCATTCCTTCTAAATCTTTTTTAGATTCTTCTAAATATTTTTCATTAGCTAAAAATAATTATTCTTCGCATGGAATTTTTTTTAAAGAATTATTTTTTGATTTTAGGAAAATGATAGATAGAAAAAATGAAATAATAAAAAATATTAATAATGGGATAAAATATTTAATAAAAAAAAACAATATTGATTTGTATCAAGGAATAGGTTCATTTAAAACAAAAAATATTTTATCTATAACAAATAGAAAATTATTGAAAGAAAAAAAAGAAATACAATTTCAATATTGCATAATTTCCACAGGTTCTAAACCTTTATGTTTACCCCATTTAAATTTTGATATAGAAAATAAAATTATTTCTTCTACAGAAGCTCTAAACTTAAAAAAAATTCCAAAGAAATTAATTATAATTGGAGGAGGGATAATTGGATTAGAATTAGGCTCTATTTTTAATAGATTGGGAAGCAAAATTACTATCATAGAAACTATGGATAAAATAATATCAAATATGGATGATTCTTTAAGTCAAGAAATGAAAAAAATTTTAGAAAAATCTGGAATTCAAATAGAAACCTCTCTATCTATTATCAGTACATTTAAAAAAAATAATGAAGAAATATCTATTCTTGCAAAAGATCATAATGGAAATAACGTTAATTTCATAGGAAATTATTGTCTCCTATCAATAGGAAGAACTCCGTATACAAAAAATCTAGGCTTGGAAAATATAAAAATTGAAATAAATCAAAAAGGATTCATATTGGTAAATGATCATTTACAAACTTCTATCAACAACATATATGCTATAGGAGATGTTATAGGAGGAAAAATGTTGGCTCATAAGGCTGAAGAAGAAGGGTTATATGTAATAGAACATATAGTGGGACAAAAACCAAACAAATTAAATTACAATTTAATTCCATCAATAATTTATACTTATCCTGAAGTAGCCAGTATTGGACAATCAGAAAATGAAATTAAAAAAGATAAAATAGAATATAATATAGGAATTTTTCCTATGAAAATCTTAGGAAAAGCTCGTACAAGTGGTTCTACAGATGGTTTTTTAAAAATGATTTCTAACAAAAAAACAGATGAAATATTAGGGGTTCATATAATTGGAGATCATGCATCAGATATGATTATGGAAGCATCTGTTGCTATGGAATTTAGATCCTCTTCAGAGGATATATATAGAATATGTCATCCTCATCCAACTCTCAGTGAAGCATTTAAAGAAGCAGCTCAACTTAATTTTGAGAATCGCACTATACATATCTAAATATTTATAAATTCAAATTCATAATTTTTTTTCCTATTTTTTTTTAAAAAATAAAAAATTTAAATACAAAAAACACCATATAAACAGAAAAAATAAGATAGGGGGAGAAATTTTAATATTCATTCTGGAATAAGGAATTCCAATTTATATTGTATTTTTTTTAGTCTCATAATTCATTGATTAATGACCTCCATGTAAAAAATTCTTTTTTTTCATAAGTTTATCTTTATTTTCAAAATTTTTTTTATCTTGAATACAACATTGAACTGGACAAACTATAACACATTGTGGTACGTCATAAAATCCTACACATTCTGTACATTTTTCCGTAACAACAAAATATATATCTTTTTTTTTGGGTTTTTGAAATATAGTTGAATCCAATATTTTATTCTTTTTCAAAGAAGTCCCATCTGACATCCTCCATTTTTTTCCTCCTTCATAAATTGCTGTATTCGGACATTCCGGTTCACAAGCCCCACAATTTATACATTTGTTTGTAATTTTTATGGCCATTTATTTAAAAATTAAAAAAAATAATGATTAAAACTTTTGATAAGTTAGGCTCCTTCTTAAGAGAAGTTAGTAAATTTTATGCACATGATAAGTATTTATCAAAATATTATAAAAAGTTTTTTCCTTCTTTTCAAAAGGTTCTTAAAAAAGTAACTATTAAAAATAGTTGGTTTAGAATAGAAGATTTATTAATAACATTTGATCAATGGGGAGAAACTCTTAAAAAAGAAAAGTTAAAATGTTGGATGAGTAAATATTATTTGACAAAAAAAAAATATAAAAAAATTCTTGTTATTATGCCTGGAAATGTCCCAATGGTAGGATTTCATGATTTTTTGTGTATTATTTTATCAGGACATAAAATTATAATCAAATTATCTGAAGAAGATAATTTATTACTTCCATTTTTATGTAAAATCATAATACATGAAAACCCAATATTAAAAAATAAAATTAAATTTACAAATAACATTTTTAATGAAAAATTTGATTATGTAATAGCCACTGGAAACAATAATACTGCCCGTTATTTTGAATATTTTTTTCGAAAAAATCCTATTTTACTAAGAAAAAGTAGAACCTCTATAGCAGTGTTACAAGGGACTGAAACAGAAAAGGAATTAATTTCTTTAAATAGAGATATGTTAACTTATTCAGGAAGAGGGTGTAGAAATGTAGGAAAAATATTTATACCTCATCATTATGATGTTCATTTAATTTTAAAAAAATCATTTATATCCGAATATATTACAAAAAATTATAAATATATAGATAATTATAAATATTATCTATCCATTTATACTATGAATAAAGTTTCTTTTCAAAAAAATCATTTTATTCTTTTTAAAGAAGAAAAAAATTATCATAGTCCAATATCTGTAGTATATTATGAATTTTATGATAATTTCCATAAATTAAAAAAAATAATTTTAAAAAACAAGAATCATATACAATGTATAGTATCTAAAAATTTTTTAGAGAAAGAAATACTTTTTGGTAAAACACAATATCCAAAGTTAGAAGATTATGCAGATGAAATCGATACAATTCAATTTTTAAATCGATAATTTAATAATAAGTTTATCTTTATCCAAATTTATTTTTTTTGATATGATTCCTTCTATTTCAGGTGCTTTTAATCCATTTTTTAATACAACTTCGCATACAAAAATGCGAGATTCATCCCAAATATTTTCTTTTATAAAATGTTCTAAAGTTTCTTTTCCTCCTTCCACTATTAAAGATAGTATTTGTTTTTTATGCAAAAAATTCAATATTTGATTTATTATTTTTTCTTTAAAAGAAATTTTAATATATTCTATATTTTTTTGATTTTCTTCACTTTTTTCTGTAAATATAATAGTATGTTGAGATCCATCCATAATGAAATAAGAATTAGAAATGCTTAGTTTCTGATCAATGAAAATTCTGATAGGATTTTTCCCAAACCATTTTCTAACATTTAATTTTGGATTATCATTTAATACTGTTTTTCTTCCTACCAAGATTCCATCTTCTTCAGATCTCCATTTATGATTTAGTTGTCTAGCATGTATTCCACTAATCCAATTATTTTTTTGATTTTCTGAATATATAAAACCATCATCACTTTGTGCCCATTTTAATATGATATAAGGACGTTTTTTTTCATAGAAAGTAAAAAAACGTTTATTTAAAATTCTACATTGATTTATTAAAACATTTTCTATAACTTCTATTCCATATTTTCTTAATTTTTTTATTCCTAATCCTTTGACTTTATCACAAGGATCTTCTATCCCCACTATTACTCTTGGTATATTTTTTCTAATTATCAAATCAACACAAGGAGAAGTTTCTCCAAAATGAACACATGGCTCCAATGTAACATATAGAGTACAATCAAGAAATAAGTATTCGTTTTTTACATTATGAATAGCTAAAAATTCAGCATGATACATTCCTTTTTTGTAATGCCATCCTTCTGACAAAACTAATCCATTTCTTTCTATAACACATCCAACCATAGGATTAGGAGATGTAAATCCTAATCCGTTTTTAGCTAATTGTATGGCTCTTCTCATGAAAATTTCTTTATATTTCATAAATTTTTCCATATTTTCCAAGATCCCTCAGCTTGAAGATATAACATTTCTAATCCATTTTTTATTAAAGCTCCCTTTTTTTCTCCATTTTTTAAAAACAAGGTTTTATTGGGATTATAAATTAGGTCATAAAAATAATGTTCAGAAGAAACATATTGATATGGTAAAGATGGACATAAATTTATATTAGGATATGTTCCTACAGGAGTACAATTAATGATAATTTTGTATTCTTTCAATAAATTTTTATTTATATCTTCATAAATGAAATACCCTCTATTTTTTTTTCTAGAAACATATTGATATGGAATTTGTAATTTATTTAAAACAAATGAAACCGTTTTAGAAACTCCTCCCGTCCCTAAAATTAATGCTTTTAAATTTTTTTTATTTACAAACCGGTTTAAATCTTTTTTAAAAGAATATTCAAAGCCTAAAACATCAGTATTAAATCCAATTCTACATTTATTAGTAATTTTTACTACATTTACGGATCCTATAGATTTTGCTTCAGGCATAATTTTAGTTAAAAAAGGAATAATACTTGTTTTGTAAGGAATAGTTATATTACATCCTTTTAAATAAGGATTTTGGAATATAAATGATACATTTTCTATTTTTGGAATATCAAAAATTTTATAATCTATATTGATAATAGATTCTTTTTTAAATTTTTTTAAAAAAAATTTTCTAGAAAAAGAATACTTAATATCTTTTCCTATCAGACCATAAATCCTAATTTTTTCATGTGTCATATGTTATAAAAAAATATGAAGTCTATTCTTCTTTTTTTAATTTCATACGTTCTCTATATTTTGCTCTCAAAATCTCATTTCTTCTTCCTTCAGAAGGTTTTATATATTGTTGTTTTTCTCTAAACTCTTTTAGAATTCTAGTCTTATCAAATTTTTTTTTACATTTTTTTAAAGCTTTATCAATGGATTCTCCTTCTCTAACAGTAGTAATTAAAATCATAAAAAAATAAATAAAATGAACAATTTTTGTGGACATTATCGGATTTGAACCGATGACCTCTACTCTGTCAAAGTAGTGCTCTAAACCTACTGAGCTAAATGTCCTTTAAAATCAAACAAAATTAAGTATTTTTTGATATATAACGGATTATAATTTATTTTTATTATGTCCTGCAATATTATAAAAAAATCTATAAAATATTTAAAAGGATTAAGTTTAAAGAAAGCTTATTTATTTAATACGGAATTAAACCTTTATACATACGAAGATTTACTTTTTTTTTATCCTAAAGGATATATGCATATATCTACATTAAAAAATATATCAGAATTATCAAATAATAATAATAATAATTTTATACAAATACTAGGGAAAATAACTAAGATTGAAGAAATAAACTATAAAAATAAAAAAGGAAAAATGTTAATAGCATATTTGGAGGATAAAACAGGTTTTATTGAATTAGTTTGGTTTCAAAAAAATAATTTTGTAAAAAATATAACAAAAAACATCACAGTTATAGTTTCTGGAAGAGTTAAATATTTTAAAAATAAAATTCAAATCATTCATCCAAATATTAAAGAATTTCATTCTTCAATAAAGAATCATTCTGTATTTCCTGTATATTCCATTCCTAAAAATTTAAAAGAAAAAGGAATCAATAATTCTTTTATGATTAATGTATTACAAAATCTCATAAAAGAGTTAAAAAATAACATAAATGAATTTTTTTTTCAAGATTTTCTTAATAAAAAATTAATGTCAAGAAAAAAAGCTTTAGTTCAAATTCATTTTCCAGAATCTTTAGACTCCTTATTACAAGCACAACATTCTTTAAAATTTGAAGAGTTATTCTTATTGAAACTATTTTTTTTATCTAAAAAAAAAGTAGCCTATAGTTCTCCTTTTACAAAATTAGGAAAAAATTTTCATGATTTTTACAAATATTTTATCCCTTTTCCTTTAACAGAAGAACAAAAAAAAGTATTTAAAGAAATATGGAATGATTTGAAAAAACCTATCCAAATGAATCGATTATTACAAGGAGAAGTGGGGTGTGGAAAAACTATCATAGCTGTGTTATCGATGCTTGTAGCTTTAGATAATGGATTTCAAACTTGTTTGATGGCTCCTACTGAAGTTTTAGCCATACAACATTATTATTCTATAAAAAAAATGTTTTCAAAAATTGGAATTAAAATAGCTTTATTAACAAGTTCTATTTCGGATTCTATACGAAAATCTCTTTATAATGAAATATTAACAGGAAAAATTTCTGTTATAATAGGAACACATTCTTTAATTCAAGAAAAAGTTAGATTCCAAAATCTTGGATTAGCAATAATAGATGAAGAACAACGTTTTGGAGTAGAACAAAGAGAGAAAATTTGGAAAAAAGATGATAAACCACCTCATATTTTAATTATGACAGCGACCCCTATCCCTAGAACTTTAGCAAAAATTATTTACCATGATTTAAATATTTCTATTATAAAAAAACTGCCTTTAGGAAGAAAACCTATTAAAACTATTCATTTTTGGAATAAAAATAGGGATAAAGCTTTTAAAATAGTGAAAGATCAAATTTCAATAGGGAGGCAAATTTATATTATATATCCCACCATAAATACTTCTATGAAATATCAAAATTTAATGAAAGGATATCAGGAGATGAAATATAGGTTTCAAAATTTTGAAAATGAAATTGGAATTTTGCATGGAAAAATGAATTTTCAAGAAAAAAATATACAAATTAACCGATTTTTACGTGGAAAAACTAAAATTTTAATAGCAACTACAGTAATAGAAGTAGGAGTTAATGTTCCTAACGCATCAGTTATTTTAATAGAAAATGCAGATTTTTTCGGATTATCTCAATTGCATCAATTAAGAGGAAGAGTAGGAAGAGGGATTCACGAAAGTTACTGTATTCTTATTACTGATCATAAGATCAGTGTAGAAGGTCTTTTCAGAATAAAAAAAATGTGTGAAACAAATAAAGGATTAGAAATTGCTAAAGAAGATCTAAAATTACGTGGAGGAGGAGATTTGATAGGAACTAAACAAAGTGGAAAAAATTATTTTCGTATTATAAATTTGGTAAAAGATTATAAATTAATAAAAGAAGTTTTTCCAATTGCTAAAATTTTTTTTCAGAAAAATCCTAATTTTTTAAAAAATACAAAAAATATTTTTTATGAAAACTATAAAAAGAAATGGGAAATTTATAAATAATGAGTAACCCCATGAATTCTCTAAATAGTTCTCAACGTAAAATTATAGAAACTATTAATGGCCCCATACTAGTTCTTGCTGGAGCAGGATCAGGAAAAACTCGTGTTATTACACACCGGATTATTCATATGATTCAAAATATAGGAATATCTCCTTCTAATATATTGGCTTTAACTTTTACCAAAAAAGCTGCTCAAGAAATGAAAAATCGTATTTCTAACATGATAATGGAACAAATAGATTTTCATAAAATAACACTAGGAACTTTTCATTCTATATTTTCCAGTATTCTAAGAAAAGAATCTCATTGGTTAGGATTCAAATCAAATTATACTATCTATGACCATAAGGATTCAGAAAATGTCATAAAACAAATATTAAAAGATATAAACATAGATATATCCTTGAATTATAAAGAAATAAGAATCAGAATTTCTAAGTATAAAAATAATTTGTATTATTTATATAATAATAAATTAAAGGATAAAAAATTAGAATTTTTTACTAAAATTTATAAATGTTATATGAAACGTTGTTTTCAAGCAAATGCATTAGATTTTGACGATATATTACTTCATACCAATCATTTGTTTCTTTATTTTCCAAATGTACTTAAAAAGTATCAAAAAAAATTTAAATACATATTAATTGATGAATATCAAGATACTAATTTATCTCAATATACTATTATAAAAAATTTAGTTTCTATGCATAAAAATCTTTTTGTAGTAGGAGATGACGCTCAAAGTATTTATGCTTTTCGTGGAGCTAATATTTCCAATATTTTAAATTTTCATATCGATTATCATAATGCTAAAATTTTTCGTTTAGAACAAAATTATCGTTCTACTAACCATATAGTACAAGCTTCTAACAGCATTATTTCTTTTAATAAAAATCAAATCATAAAAAAAATATGGACAAATAATGAAAAAGGAGAAAAAATTCAAATATATTGCGCTTCTTCTGAATCAGAAGAAGCGCAATATATTGCTTCTTCTATTCTATCAATAAAAAGAAAAAAAAATTTACAATTTGAAAACTTTGCGATTCTTTATAGAGCAAATATACAATCACATATTATAGAATCTTATCTAAAAAAGAAAAACATTCCATATCATATATATGGTTCCATTTCGTTTTTTAAACGAAAGGAAATTCGGGATCTTTTAGCTTATTTAAGAGTTATTGTCAATCCAAATGATGAAGCATCTTTATTACGCATTATAAAAAAAGTAAATCAAAAAATATTAAAAAATATATTAAGTTTATCTAAAAAAAAAGAAAATACAATTTACAGTGTAATAAAAAATATTGAAAATTATAAACATTTATTGAAAATAAATAATAAAACAATAAATAAATTTACAAGTTTATTTTTTACAATAGAAAAATTACGTGTTAACGCAACACAAGATAATGCATACATAGTAGTGAAAAAATTGCTTAATTTTTTATTAAAAAAAAATTATAACAATTATAATCATGAAGATTTTAAATATATACTTGATCATATATTTCAATACGTTAAAGAACAAAAAAAATTAAAAAATAATGGAGATACAAGTTTATTTGGTTTTTTACAATGTTTTTATTTAGAAATAAATGAAGATATCAATCATAAAAAAAATGAAAGGAATAAAGTGTCATTAATGACAGTTCATTTATCCAAAGGATTAGAATTTTCCATTGTTTTTATTGCAGGATTAGAAGAAAATTTGTTTCCATCAAAATCTAGTTTTGAAAATCAGTTAAAAATAGAGGAAGAACGTCGTTTATTTTATGTTGCTTTAACTAGAGCACAAAAAAAAGCAGTGCTTACTTATGCTAAGTATAGATTTATATGGGGTGAAAAAAAAGAAAATATCCCTAGTCGTTTTATTAACGAACTTAATAAAAATTTTATTGATATAGAAAATCATAAATATATATCCAAAAAAAAAGAAATTCATTCTTTGAATCATTTTAATCATGAAAATTCTAAATATTTAGAAATTAAAAAAGGAATAAAAGTTTTTCATAAAAATTTCGGAGTAGGAACCATTGTAGAATTACAAAATCAAAATAAAATAGCTTTAATCAAATTTCAGAAATCGGGAGAAAAAAGAATTTTTCTAAAATTGGATAAACTTGTTATTTACTAACAATTCATGAATGATTCAAAAAAAATTAAATTAAATCTTAATTTTCAGAAAATAATTTGTTTTGTAGCAATTATTTTCTTTTTTATCAAATTCATTACTTGGCATATTACTTCTTCACTTTCTATATTTAGTGATGCTATGGAAAGTTTGATTAATATTATTAGCGGTTTTGTTGGATTATGTAGCCTTTACATATCATCTTTACCTAAAGATAAAAATCATCCATATGGACATGGTAAAATAGAATTTATATCAACAGCTATAGAAGGGGTTTTAATTTCTATAGTAGGAATTACTATTTTTATTAATACTTTTATACGTATTAAAGATAACATGGATGGAATTCTTTTATCTAGATTAGATTATGGTGTTCTTTTGATGTCTTTTACTGGAATTATTAATTATTTTTTAGGATTTTTAGCCTGTAAAATAGGACATAAAAATGGGGCTTTAACATTAATAGCTAGCGGAAAACATCTTAAAATAGATACGTATTCTACTTTTGGTATAGTTGTAGGATTGATTTTATTAAACATTACCAAATGTACATGGATAGACCCTATGATTTCTATGGTTTTTTCATCCGTTATTTTGTATACAGGATTCCAATTATTGAGGAATGCTACAGCTGGAATTATGGATGAATCTGATAAAAAACTTTTAAAAAAATTATCGTTTTACCTAAACGAAAAAAGAGATATTCATTGGATCGATCTTCATAATTTAAAAATCATTAAATATGGGAGTGCATTGCATATAGATTGTCATCTAACCGTTCCATGGTTTTTTAATATAAAAAAAGCTAATCAAGAAGTTAAAAAGTTAACTCAATTAACTAAAAATGAATTTGGATCTAAAGTAGAACTATCGGTTCATGTTGAAGCTTGTTCTAATAATCATTGTACACTTTGTTTTAACCGTTTTTGTAAAGTAAGAAAAAATATTTTTCAACAAAAAATTCTTTGGACTTTAGATAAAACGTCTTATGAAAACAATAATATTAAATTTTAAATAAATATTATGGAATACAATACTAATCGTTTAAAATTGGTCATACCAGAATATGGAAGAAATATTCATAAAATGATAGACTATGCTATACAAATAAAAAACAGAAAACAAAGAAACCGTTGTGCATGGGGTATTATTAAATTAATGACGGGGTCTCTTAATCCTAAATTTCATAATAAGTCAATTCATTTTTTTCAACATAAACTATGGAATCAATTATTGATTATGTCTAAATATCAATTAGATATTGATACTCCTTTCCAAAACAAAAAAGAACCCTTAAAAATGAATTTTTGTAACAAAAAAGTAGTATACCCTGAGTATTTAACTAATTTTAGATATTATGGAAAAATAATAAGAAACATGATACACGCAGCAATACGTTGTAAAGATACGCAAAAAAAAGAAGGATTATTTTATGCTATTGCTAATACAATGAAAAAAAACTACTTAAGGTGGAATAAAAATATAGTGGAAGATGATGTAATATTCAAAGATTTAAAAGAACTTTCAAAAGGAAAAATATGTTTAATGAAAAATACTGATCCATTATTACAATGTTCTCATATTTTAAAATATAAAAAAAAATTTTTTAAAAATAATAAAGTATAAAAAAGTTTCATTATAATGGGGTCTTTTAAAATAAAAGGTGGATTTCCTTTAAAAGGAGAAATAAAACCACAAGGGGCTAAAAATGAATCTTTGCAGGTATTATGCGCCGTATTACTAACTTCAGAAAAATTAAGAATTAAAAATATTCCAGAAATAGGAGATGTTAAATGTTTGATACAAATTCTTAAAGAGTTAGAAGTAATGGTAAAACAAAATGGAATTGGAGATTATACTTTTCAAGCCAAAAATATAAATACAGAATATTTAAATACAAAAAAATTTCGTGAACATGGAAAGTCCATTAGAGGATCAATTATGATTGCAGGTCCTTTACTTGCTAGATTTGGAAAAGTTTGTATTCCAATTCCTGGAGGAGATCGGATAGGAAGACGACGTTTAGATGCTCATTTAACAGGATTGAGATTATTAGGAAGTAATATCCATTATCATAATGAATCCAAATATTTTGATTTAAGAATGACTAAAAATAGTCTAACGGGAGAGTATATTTTAATGGAAGAAGCTTCTATTACGGGAACAGCTAATGTCATTATGGCTGCTACTCTAGCTAAAGGAAAAACGACTATTTACAATGCTGCTTGCGAACCTTATATTCAACAGTTATGTAGGTTATTAAACAAAATGGGAGCAAAAATTAGAGGAATAGGATCTAATTTAATTAATATAACTGGAGTCAAAGAATTAGGAGGATGTGAACATACCATATTACCTGATATGGTAGAAATAGGGAGTTGGATAGGGTTAGCTGCTATTACTTCTTCTGAAATTTTAATTAAAAATGTTAGTTGGAAAAATTTAGGAATTGTTCCTAATACATTTCATAAAATGGGGATTAAATTAGAAAAAGAAAAAGATAACATTTATATTCCATCACAAAAATCTTATAAAATTAAAAAATCATTAAATAACGCAATATTAACAATATCTGATGCTCCATGGCCTGGATTAACACCAGATTTATTAAGCATTTTAACTGTAGTAGCCACTCAAGCTAAAGGAAGTGTTCTCATTCATCAAAAAATGTTTGAAAGTAGGCTATTTTTTGTAGATAAACTTATTGAAATGGGAGCTCAAATTATATTATGTGATCCTCATAGAGCTACTGTTATAGGACTGAATCATAAATCTCCTCTTAGAGGAGCTATATTAAATTCTCCAGATATTAGAGCAGGAATCTCTCTTCTCATAGCCGCTCTTTCTGCTAAAGGAACTAGTATTATTAGAAATATAGAACAAATAGATAGAGGATATGAAAATATAGATCAAAGATTACGTATTTTAGGAGCAGATATTATAAGAATAAAATGATAAAATATTTCTTTAATATAAAGATAGAAAAAATTCACTTTTATACACGAACAAGCCAATTTTCTTTCATAAAAAAAAATATGAATTTATGTATAGTCATAGACTATCATTATTTTTTCACAATTTGTGAGAGAATAGAAATAAATAAATAAAACAAAAACACAAAAATTCGTAATTTTAATTTAATCAAAATGTGATATTATATTTTTTTTATTAAATGTTTTTAAATAAAAGATGATATATTTCTTATTATGTATGAAACATATTTATTATTTCAAAATCATATAACTTTATATATCATATAAATAGATAAATTGAATGAAAAAGATCAGAAGAAAAATAATAATGAAAAATTATGACAAAATTTGAATATATAACTAAAGAAGGATTAGAAAAATTACAAAAAGAAATAGAAAGATTAGAAAACATAGAACGTCCGAAAATATCTATGCAAATAGCGGAAGCGAGAGATAAAGGAGATTTATCAGAAAATGCAGAATATGATGCCATAAAAGAGGCTCAAGGTTTTTTAGAAATGAATATAGCTAAGTTAAAAAAAAAATTATCCAATGCGCGTATCATAGATGGATCACAAATTAATAGAACTAGAGTTTCTATTCTTTCTACAGTAAGAGTAAAAAATTTGACCTATGGGGGAGAACAAATATATACCTTAGTTCCAGAGGGAGAAACAGACTTAAAATCAGGAAAAATATCCATAAACACTCCTATATCAACAGGATTACTTGGGAAACAAGTAGGACAAATTGCCCATGTGAAGTTACCTAATAAAATGATACTTGATTATGAAATTTTAGAAATAGCATTTAGTGAATAATAATATATTTAAAAAAATCATTAATAATGAAATTTTAGCTTATAAAGTAGCGGAAAATTCTGATCATTTAGCTTTTTTAGACATTTATCCCATAAAAATAGGACACACCTTGGTAATACCGAAAAAAAGTAATAGAGATAAAATTTTTTCTTTATCGGAAAAAGAATTTATCTCTATTATGTCTTTTACAAGAAAAATAGCTATAGGTATAGAAAAAATTATACCTTGCAATCGTGTTGGTATATTTGTTATTGGATTCGAAATTCCTCATGTCCATATTCATTTAATTCCTATGGATAAAGAAAGTGATGGAAATTTTTTCAAAAAAAGAATGGTTTTATCTTCAAAAAATTTTCAAATATTGTCAAAAAAAATAAAAAAATCTATTCAAAAAATATAAATGAAAATTTTCATTTATATTTTAATGATTCCAATGAAATAGGATCTTTAACCCTTTTATTGTGTGTAGTTTATCTTTTATATGAATTTGTTTCGTTAAAGGTGTATATATATGAGAAAGACCTCCGGTTGCAATAACAAAACAATTTGTTTTAAGTTCTTGATTAATTCTGTTTATGAATCCTTCTACCATACTTAAATACCCATATATAATTCCACTTTGAATACATGTTTCTGTATACTGTCCTAATATACTAGGAGGTTTTTTTAATTCAATTTGTGATAATTGAGCTGTATTTCCAATTAATGCGGTTAAAGAACTATTGACTCCTGGAGCAATAATAACACCTTGAATTACCCCATATTGATCTATACAGGTAAAACTTAATGCAGTTCCGAAATCCACTACTAGAGTAGTATTTTTATTATTATTATATAATGTATATGCAGCTATAGCATTCGCATATAAATCTGTCCCTAATTGATGAGAATCATGTTTTATAGGAGAGGCTGAGTTTCTATCAACTACAATAGGTTTTATTCTATGTATTTCATATAAAGATTGTTCCACAATATTTGTCAGAGGAGGGACTACTGATCCAATGATAATATTTTGTATCAATTTGGGAATAATACCATATTGTTGATATATATTTCTAAATAACAAAATATATTCATCTAATGATTTATGTGGATTACTATTAATAATCCACGAGCAATTACATTCTAAATTAGAATTATTATCAAATAGGCCAAAACGGATACTGGAATTTCCAATGTTTATTGTTAACAACATGATTCCCATAATTTTTGAATATTACAAATGTAATTTGTATTAAAATATTATTTTTTTAATATATATTCATTTATATGACTAATATTTGTAAAATAAATTTAAAAATAAGAGGAGAAGGAATTCCTATAGTGTTATTACATGGATTCATGGAAAATTTAGAAATATGGAAGTATGTATATAACAGTATTTCTAATAAATATAAAGTTCTTTCAATTGATCTTCCTGGTCATGGGAAAAGTATTTATACATTAGAAAAAAATGCAGTTTTTACGATGGAAAAAGCTGCAGAAATTGTTAAAAAAATTTTAGAAAAAAAAAATATACAAAAAGCTGTTTTTATAGGCCATTCTATGGGGGGATATATTGCTTTAGCTATGGCAGAAAAATATCCAGAAATGTTTTTAGGCTTGTGTTTACTTCATTCAACAACAGAATCAGATCCACTTGAAAAAAAAAAAAGGCGAATTAAGTCTATTCAATTAGCAATTAACAATTATCCATTATTCATCTCCACAAGTATAAAAAAGTTATTTAATAATGAAAAATTATCTTCTTTACAAGAAGAAATTGATTTTGTGAATAAAATAGCTTTTCATACTCATATTAATAGCGTCATTTCTTTTTTAAGAGGAATGGCAATTCGAAAAAATAGAAAATTTTTATTAAAAAAAACTCAATTTCCAAAATTATATATAGCTGGTTTATACGATTTAATTCTTGATATAAGAAAAATTTATGAAGAAATTAAAAATGGAAATCAAATTTATTTTTTTGCAATACCTACAGGTCATATGGGGCACATAGAACAACCTAAAGAAATAATAAAAATATTAGAAAATTTTATAGATTTTTCTATTCTGAAATGAATAAAAAAAAATTACGTAAAAAATATTTATATATGAGAAAATCTATTTCTCAAAAGGAAATTAGAAAAATGAGTTATGAAATTTTTTTTCATTTAAAGGAAATATTTTTTATATGGGGAAAGACATATTATCATATTTTTTTACCCATACGTGAATATAAAGAAGTAGATACGTTTATAATAATTAATTTTTTACTAAAAAAAGAAAAATGTGTTACGATCCCCTGTTCTAATTTTTGTAAATTATCTATGTATAATTGTTTATTTCATAAAAATATTATATTAACAAAAACAAAATATGGAATTTTAGAACCTATTCCTATGCATCAATCTATTGTTTCAATCTCTCTTATTGAAGTTATCTTTATCCCTTTATTAATATTTGACTCAAAAGGTTATAGAATAGGTTATGGAAAAGGTTTTTATGATAGGTTTATTCCTTTATGTAAAAAAAATATTATTAAAATAGGTTTAAGTTTTTTTTATCCCATAAAAAAAATTAAAGATATACATAAAAATGACTTATTGATAGATATAGGAATTACTCCCCATCATATTTTTTTCTTTAAAAAATTCAATAAAGAAAAACTTTTAAAATATCCCAAATTATGATAGACATCATAATTAAACTAATTATTACAAATCCGTAAATAGTACAACGTTCAATAATTTCTTCATTTATTTTCTTTCTTGTTATCATTTCTATCATAATAAATAATATATAACCGCCATCTAATGATGGAATAGGAAATAAATTTAAAAAAGCTAACCAAATGGATAAAGTAGCAGTTAAAGTCCAAAAAATATCCCAATTCCATTTAGATGGAAATTCTTTAGCTATGGAAAAAAAACTACCTATTTGTTTATAAGCTTTAGTTTCAATATGAAAAACATTTTTCAAAAAAAAAATTTGATTTTTCAAAACATCCCAAGCTTTTTTTATCCCATGAGGTATACTATCAAAAAAAGAATAACTCTTTTTTTCAAATAAAAAAATTTGATCTAAATCCATAAAATTTTTTAAATAAACACCTAAAAAACCTTTTGAGTTTAAAAAAATTTCTTTTTGAATAAGTTTTCCATTTCTGTTAATGGATATTAATATGTTTTCATTTTTATATTTTGATAAAAAATATTTTAATTGATCAGAAAAAAGAATAAAATCAGAATTTATAGCTAATATTTCATCATTATTTCTTAATCCATACTTTTCCGCTTCAGAATTTTTGATCACATCATTGATTATAGGAGGAACACGAGGCTTAATAAAAAAATTAAGTTCTTTTCTATCAAAAAGAAATTTTTTCTTATTATTATTTAATGATAATTGTATAACATTTCCCATACGATCTACCGTAATAGAATTTCCAAAAAGAATAGCTCTAGGAATATCATTGAAATAGGGAACATATTTTCCGTTTACAAATAAAATTTTATCTCCATTTTTCAATCCTATTTTTTCTCCTAAAGAATCAACTTCTATTCCGTATTTAACATTTTTTGTAGGAAGATAAGTTTCCCCGTATTTAAATAATAAAAAAGTAAAAATTAAAACGGATAACAATATGTTAAAAAGAATTCCTCCAAAAATAATCAAAAATCTTTTAATTGCTGATTTAGAACGAAATTCCCAATTTTTAATTATTTTTTTTGATAAAATATTTTTATCATCTTTATCATCCATCATCATTCCAGATATTTTAACATATCCTCCTAAAGGTAACCACCCAATTCCATAAACAGTATGTCCTATCTTTTTTTTTAAAATAGAAAACCAAGGATCAAAAAATAAAAAAAATCTTTCAACTCTTACTTTAAATAGTTGAGCTAAAATAAAATGACCTAATTCATGAACAACAACTAATATAGAAATGCTAAGTAGCAATTGTATAGATCTAATTAAAATTGATGACATTTTTCAAATTTAAAAAATAAAAAAGATAAATTTAAACCTTTATTCCAAAATAAAAATATATTTTGAATTTATCTGATCTTAAAAAAGGAGAAAAAGGAATTATTAAGGGGTATAAAAATGACAATTTTCCCATAAAATTATTAGAATTAGGAATTTTACCTGGAGTAAAATTCGAAATCCTTTTTGTTTCTATTTTTTACGATCCATTATGTATAAGCTATGATCAATCTTGTTTAGCTTTACGAAAAGAAGAAGCTGAAAATATCATAATAGAACCTATTATTCAGATCAATGATGTCAAAAATTAAATTAGCGCTTGTTGGAAATCCAAATGTAGGAAAAACTTCTTTGTTCAATCAATTAACTGGACTCAATCAAAAAGTTGGAAATTATATAGGAGTAACAGTAGATAAAAAAATAGGACATTTTTGTTTTGAAAATACATTTTATAAAATTATAGATCTTCCTGGAACTTATAGTATATATCCTTCATCTGAATATGAAGAAGTCGTTTGCAGATTGCTATGCAATCTAAATGATTTAGATTATCCAGATAAAATTATAGTAGTAGCAGATTCCTCAAATATAAAAAAAAGCCTTCTTTTACTTAGACAAGTGCAAGATTTAGGGTTTCCTGTTCTTTTTGTATTAAACATGCTTGATGAAGCAAAAAAAAAGGGTATATCTATTAATATAGAAGAATTAAAAAAAATTCTAAAAATAGAAATTGTATTGATCAACGCAAGAAAAGGGATTGGGTTGAATAAAGTTAAAATAAAAATAAAAAACTTAAATAATAAAAAAACAAAAAAAACCTATTTTTTTAATCCAGGATTACATTATTCTCTGGCTATTAACGATGTTAAAAATAATTATAAAGTAAATACTTATCAAGCTTGGTTTTATTTATCTCATAACAAAAAACTTTTAAAAGAAGACTCTTTATTACATGAAATAAAAAAAAAATACAATATTATCCCAAAAAGATTACAGATTAAGGAAACATTAGATAGATATGAAGAAATAAAAAAAATTTTATCAAAAACAGTTTCAGAATTAATTCCGGATAAAAAAAAAACCTATTTAGAATTTTCTAAAAAAATAGATAATTATTTAATTGTACATCCTTTTTGGGGTTATTTTCTTTTTTTATTTTTTTTATTTTTCATTTTTCAATGTATTTTTTTTTGGGCCGAAATTCCTAAACAATTTATAGAGTTTTTTTTTTCTTTTGTACAAAAAAAATTAGATCCTGTTTCTCCTGGTCCTTTAAATAATTTTCTTTTGCAAGGAATATTACCTGCAATTAGTACGATTATATCTTTTATTCCACAAATTTCTATTTTACTATTTTTTATTCTTATAATGGAAGAAAGTGGGTACATAAGCAGAGTTGTTTTTTTAATGGATAGAATCATGCGCCCTTTTGGTTTAAATGGAAAAAGTGTTGTTCCACTTATTTCTAGCATGGCTTGCGCTATTCCTGCCATCATATCTGCTAGACATATAGAGAACCCCAGAGATCGTTTAATTACTATTTTAGCTACCCCTTTTATAACTTGTTCTGCAAGATTACCTGTTTACACTCTAATTATATCTATAATTATACCAGATAAAAAATGGTATTTTATTCAACTAAGAGGAATAATCCTCATGGCTATGTATATGTTAGGAATTATATCTGCTTTGAGTGTATCAATAATTTTACATCAATTTTTAAAGAAAAATTATAAAAGTCATCTTATAATGGAAATTCCCACTTATAAAATTCCTATGTTAAAAAATATATTGATCACTCTATGGATGAATCTTAAATCGTTTATTATAAATGCAGGAAAAATGATTTTATTGATTAACATATTAATTTGGGGATTGGGATCCTTTGGCCCTTCAGAAAATTCATCAAATCAAAATTCGATCATGAATATAATACAAAAAAAAGAATTACCTCATTCTTATTTAGGTATATTAGGAAAAAAAATAGAACCTGTAATTCATCCATTAGGATACGATTGGAAAATTGGAATAGGATTACTTTCATCTTTTGTAGCAAGAGAAGTTTTTGTCAGTACTATGATTTCTGTATATAATATAGAAGAAAAAGAAAATTTTTTAAAGGAAAAAATGAAAAAAGAAAGATCCCCTATAACTAAAAAACCTATTTATAATTTAGCTACAGGAATTTCTTTACTATTTTTTTATGCATTTTCTATGCAATGTATGAGTACTTTGTCCATAATAAGAAAAGAAACAAAATCTTGGAAATGGCCAATCCTACAATTTATTTTTATGACTTTTTTAGCTTATATGGCTTCGTTATTAACATATCAAATATTTAAACCATAATATAAAAAATGAAATGTGGCAATACATTATAATAGGTTTATTTTTTTTATATTCAGTTTTTTGTTTATTTAGAAAATTATTGGATTTTTTATGTAAAAAAAATTTTTCATGCAAAAAAAAATGCAATTGTAAATTATAAATTTTTATTTATTCATTTTTTCAATGGAAGTATATATGGAGTTTTTAAATACATCGGATAAAGATATTCCAACTATTTTCAATTGTTTTGGAAAAATGCTTTCTTCTGAAAGCCCAGGAACTGTGTTTATTTCCAAGAAAAAAGGTTCTTCATTTACAATAATATATTCCGCTCTAGATATTCCTGATAAATTGAGATATTTATATACTTTTTTTGCTGTTTTTCGTATTTTATTCTCAATATTAGGTAACAATTTTGCTGGAGTTATTTCTTTAGATTTACCAGAATATTTTGATTCAAAATCAAAAAAATCATTTTGACTAATTATTTCTGTAATTGGTAATACAATCACTTCATTTTTAAATGAAAAAACACCTACTGATACTTCCTTTCCTTCAAGGAAGGATTCGATAATAATTTCTTCATCTTCTATAAAAGCCTTTTGGACTGCATCAAATAAATCTTTTTTTTCATAAACTTTACTTATACCTAAACTAGATCCAGATCTATTAGGTTTTACAAAACAAGGAAGCCCTACTTTGTTTAAAATTTTTTTACTACAAAAAATTTGATTTTTATTTAAAAAAAAAGATTCAGCTATTTTAATTCCAAAATGTTTCAATAAAGTTAAACAATACTTTTTATTAAAAGTTAGATTAGCATGATGAAAATTACATCCTGTATAAGGAATTCTTAATAACTCAAAATAAGCTTGTAAGACTCCGTCTTCTCCTGGAGTTCCATGTATAGCATTAAATACACAATCAAATTTTAGATGTTTCATTCCTAAAATAGTAAAATCTTGTTTATTTATAGAATATTCTTTATTTCCCTCATCTTTATCTTTCATAAACCATTTATCTTTTAAAAGATATATTTTATAAGGATCAAATTCTTTTCTACACAAATTTTCATAAACAACTTTTCCACTTTTTAGTGAAATAATAGATTCTTTTGAATATCCACCCATTAGAACCGCTATTTTTTTCATTATTTATTTTTAATTTTATTGGTTTTTTATGTCAAAACATTTTTATTAAATATTTATTTTTTTCATGAATTATTCAAAATATTTTGTAATATTTATCATAAACTTTTTAAGTTCCATATTTATTTTATATAAAATTACTCAATTGGCATTAAAATGGGTAGATGTTTATACAAAACATGGATCTTATGTAGTCGTACCTAATTTAAGAGGGTTTCCTTTATCTAAATCTATATCTATTTTAAAAAAAATAGGTCTAAAATATGATATAGATACATCACATTATGATCCTAATTTTAAAATTAATCAAATTATATCCTTTTCTCCAGAAGCTGGGGATCATGTCAAAGAAGGAAGACATATATATATACAAGTTAATTCTAAATCATCCCAATCTGTTCTCCCTAATATTATAAATAAAGACAAACAAATGGTTATAAAATTGCTTCATGCTAATCATATATCCGTTAAAGAAATTAGATATATTAACAATATGAAGAAAAATATTGTTTTAAAGGTTTTATACGGAAAAAAATCTATTCCATTTGGATATAGGTTTCCTCCTAATCCAGATGGAATCACTTTAATTATTGGAAAAGGATATGAAAAAAATAATTTTGAAGTACCTAATGTTATTGGAATGTCTTTATATTCAGCTATTTATACTTTAAAAAGTCAATTATTTCATGTAATTAATTTTTACTATGATCATGCAATACAAAATCATGAAAAAAATGTAATTGTCTATCGTCAAAAACCTGATCCTGGAACTATTTATGATAAAAATAAATCTATTGAACTTTGGTTAAGTTCAAAAAACTTATTAGATCATTTAATCAAAATAGAAGAACAAGATTCTAAAAATAAAACAGAAAAAATTAAAATAGAAGAACAAGATTCTAAAAATAAAACAGAAAAAATTAAAATAGAAGAACAAGATTCTAAAAATAAAACAGACAATATAGAATCAAATTAAATGAAAAAAATTAAAATCATTGCAAAAAAAAATCAAAAAGAAATTCGCCTTGATAAGTTTTTGAAATGTTATATAAAAAATATTAGCCGAAATCAAATTCAAAAATTAACTGTTTCAGGACAAGTTATAGTAAATCAACATATTGTAAAAAAAAATTATAAAATTAAACCTTTTGATTTTGTAGAAATAGAAATTTCTAATATAAAAATATTAGATCATTTAGAATATAAAAATATTATTGCAGAAAAAATAAATATTGATATTCTTTATGAAGATGAAGATGTTATTGTAGTAAATAAACCTGCAGGAATGGTAGTACATCCTGGATTTGGAAATGAGAGAGGAACATTAATTCATGGAATAAAATATCATTTTCAAAACTCAAACTTATACAATTTTGATTTATATAGAAGTGGGTTAGTTCATAGATTAGATAAGGATACATCAGGTTTATTAGTTTTAGCCAAAAATGAATATTCTAAAAAATATTTATTTAAACAATTTTATTCAAAAACAATTCAAAGAGAATATAGAGCTTTAATATGGGGAAATATACTTGAAGAAAAAGGAATTATCACTGGTTTTATTGGAAGAGATCCTAAAAATAGAAAAAGAATGACTATTTTTAGAAATAGTGAATCTCATAAAGGAAAATATTCTATAACATATTATAAAGTGTTAGAAAGGTTTAAATATTTAACATATGTTTCTTGCAATCTAAAAACAGGAAAAACACATCAAATAAGGGCTCATTTCAAATATTTAGGACATCCATTATTTCATGACTCTATGTATGGGGGGGATAAAATTTTTATGAAAAAAAAGTGTTCAAATAAAAATATAAAATTTTTGAAAACTTGTTTAAAGATATTAACCAGACAAGCTTTACATGCTATATCTCTTTCTTTTATCCATCCAAAAAATGAAAAATGTTATTTTTATTGTCCAATCCCTGAAGATTTTAAAATCGTTCTACAAAAATGTAGAAAAACTTTATTGTAATAAAGTTCCATGCAAAAGAAGATAAGATATAGAAAAATATATTATTAATCCAACAACATCTACTAATGTAGCTACAAAAGGAGCTGAAGAACTAGCGGGGTCTCCTCTTAATTTTTTAATTATAAAAGGTAACATTGCTCCGCTTAAAGTCCCCCATAATACTACTCCAATCAATGAAAAAAAAACCGTTAATCCTAATAATATCCAATGAGTTCCATAATTAAATAAATGAATTTTGTGCCAAGCTACTACACGTATAAAACCTGTTAATCCTAAAATACTACCTAAAAAAAAACCGCAAATAATTTCTCTTCGCATTACAATCCACCAATCTTTTATTTTAACTTCTCCCAAAGCCATTGCTTGTATAATTAAACTTGCAGCTTGAGAACCACTATTCCCCCCACTTGAAACAACTAAAGGAATGAATAAAGCAAGAACTACAGCTTTTTCTATAACACTTGAAAATTTTTGCATGACTGTTGTAGTCAACATTTCTCCTATAAACAATAAAATTAACCATCCAGCTCTTTTTTTAATAAGTTTATATAAAGGAACATTTAAATAAGATTGATTCGAAGCTTCCATCCCCCCTTTTTTTTGAAAATATTCTCTGCTATTTTTATTTACAAAAATATCATCTAAAGTTACTATTCCTAATAAATAATTATGATCGTCTATAACTGGAAATGAAATTCTGTTACTCATAGAAAACATTTTAGTAGCTTCTTTCTCTGTATCTGTTGTAATATTTAAAGTTTCAATATGCTGTCCATTTATTAAATCAGACACTTTTGTATCTGGATCTACTAATAAAAATTCTCGTATTTTTATATTATTTATTAATTTTCCTTTTTTGTCTACTATATAGACTATTTCTATAAAATCACTATTTTTTACTTCTTTTCGAATATAATCCAAAACTTCTTGTACACTCCAAGTTTTTTGAACAGCAAGATAATATGGAATTATAAAACGACCTATACTATTTTTAGGATATCCTAGAGATACTAAAGTTTTATATTTATCTTCTGGACTTAAATATTTTATTAAATATTTTAAAAAATTTTTGGGTATTTTTTCTAAAAAATATACACGATCATCTATCGATAGATTATTTAATAATTCCATTTTTTTAATAGAAGGCAAGCCTTTTATAATTTTTTTTTTTACAGAAAAATCTAATTTTCTAAAAATATAAATTGCTTTATATAATTTTAAAAAACTAAATATTTTAACAACATTATTAGGATTGTGATGAATAATTTTCATCAATCTACTTACAGTTTGACTATTTAGAAATTTATCGTTATTTAAATAATCTTGATCCTCATTAAACATTTTTTTTTATTTAAAAAAATTTTTTGAGTATTTATTTATAATGATTGGATTCATTTTCGAAGAAAATAAAAACAATTTTTATATTGTTTTTCAGAAAAAAATTAAAATTACGTAATAAAATCATTGTAATATTTATATGCATAGTCTTAAAAAAAATAAAAATGGAATATAATTTTCGTGAAATAGAAAAACGTTGGCAAAGATACTGGAAAAAACATAACGTATTTCATGCAAAAGAGAATAAAAAAAGAAAATACTATATTTTGAATATGTTCCCTTATCCTTCTGGAACTGGCCTTCATGTAGGACATTGTTTAGGATATATAGCCTCAGATGTTTATGCTAGATATAAACTTGCAAAAGGATATAATGTTTTAAATCCTATAGGATTTGATTCTTTTGGACTTCCTGCAGAACAATATGCTATACAAACTGGAAAACATCCTTGCGATACTATTATTGAAAATTCACGAAGATACAAAGAACAAATGAATAAAATAGGACTTTCTTTTAATTGGAATAGAGAAGTATATACTAGCAATCCTAATTATTATCATTGGACTCAGTGGATGTTTATTCAAATTTTTAATTCTTGGTACGATAAAAATAGTGAACAAGCTAAACCTATAAATCTTTTGATTGAAGAATTTAATAAAAAAGGAAATAATTTTATTAACGCAAGTACTACGTCAAATTATAAATTCAATTCAACAACATGGAAACAATTAAATTCATATGAAAAAGAATCTATTCTTCTAGATTATAGATTAGCTTTTTTATGTAAAAATACAGTTAATTGGTGTCCAAATTTAGGAACAGTATTAGCTAATGATGAAATAAAAAACGGAAAAAGTGAAAGAGGTGGGTATCCTGTTTATAAAAAAAAAATGTTACAATGGCATATAAGAATTAGTGCATATGCAGAAAGACTTATAAAAGGATTCAATCTTATTGATTGTTCTCAATCTTTGAAAAGATTACAATGTAATTGGATAGGAAAATCAATAGGGACTTCTATTTTATTAAAAATTATTTATCCTATTAGTGGATTTCATAAAATTGAATTATTTACTTTTTATCCAGAAATGATGTTTGGAATGACTTTCATTATATTATCTACAGATCATCCACTTGCAGATAAAATAAGTATTTTTTCTTTACACCACAAAAATGTTTTAACATATCTTAATAAAGAATTTTCTGTAGATGTAAATTCAAAAAATATTTCGGGAATTTTTACAGGAAATTATGTTCTCCATCCTTTTATTAAGGATAAAAAGATTCCTATTTACATTAGTAATTTTTTTACTATAAATAATACAACAAAATCTATAATAGGAATACCTGGACATGAAGAAAAAAGTAAAAAATTTGCCCAAAAATTTAATATAGAAATTGTAAAAGTTTTAGATTTTAATGAAAAGTGTATTAATTCTAATTTTTTAAATGGATTAAATCGTCAACAAGCAAAAGAAAAAATAATAAAAATTTTAATAAATAATAAAATAGGAGAAATTAAAATTAGTTATAAAATTCGTGATTCTATTTTTTCCAGACAAAGATATTGGGGAGAACCAATTCCAATTTATTTTAAAAATAAAATTCCAAAAACGATTCCCATAGATAAATTACCTATAATCCTTCCAAAAATAGATAATTTTCATCCTAAAAATGGAAAATCTCCATTAGTTAGAGCTAAAAATTGGGCTTGGGATGAACAAAATATGAAGATAGTTCCTAATTTTCTTATTGATCATAAATATGTGTTTCCAATAGAGACGAATACAATGCCTTGTTGGGCGGGATCAAGTTGGTATTTTCTTAGATATATGGATGTACATAACAATCGATTTTTTCTTGAAAAAGAAAAAGAAAATTATTGGAAAAATGTTGATTTATATATTGGGGGTTCTGAACATAGTACTGGTCATTTGATTTATGCGAGATTTTGGCATAAATTTTTATTTGATAGAGGATGGGTAACTACTGATGAGCCTTTCAAAAAAATATTAAATCAAGGAATGATTTTGAGTTATTCTGCTATAATACTCAAAGTGATAGGAGAAAATATCTTTATGTCTTATGGATTAAAAAATAAAAAACACACATATTCTTCTTTTCAAGAAATATATGTAGATCTTTCTTTAATTAAAAAGAACAATGAATTAGATATTTATAGGTTTAAAAAATGTAGACCTGAATTTTATTCATCTGTTTTTATTTTAGAAAGAGGAGTTTTTATTTGTAAAAGAAAATTAGAAAAAATGTCAAAATCTAAATATAATGTAATAAATCCTGATGATATTTATGAAAAATATGGATCAGATATATTTCGTATGTATGAAATGTTTTTAGGTCCTATTAATAAATCTAAACCTTGGGATGAAAAAAAAATAAATGGTATAAAAAATTTTATAAATAAATTTTGGTCTTTATTTTATAAAAATAAAATTTTTCAAGTAAGTGAAATCAATCCAACATTACAAGAATTTCAAATTTTACATGATACTATAAAAAAAATAGAAAATAAGATGGAATCTTTTTCTTGGAATAGTTCTATTAGTTTATTAATGATTATGACTAATAAATTAACTGCGTTAAAATGCAATAAAAGAAAAATATTAGAACCTTTAGTTCAACTTATCGCTCCATTTGCACCTCATATATCCGAAGAATTATGGTATAAACTGGGTAAAAAAAAATCTATTATATTTTATAATCTTCCAGTTTTTAATAAAAAATATATAGTGAAAAAAGAAATAACATATCCGATTATGTTTAATGGAAAATTAAAATTTTTGGAAAAATTTGATTCTAGCACTTCAATAGAAAATATAAAAAATAAAATATTGAATCATCCTAAAACAAAATTGTTTTTGAAAGAAAAAACCTTAAACAAATTTATTTTAATACCTAAAAAAATAATCAATATTTTATTAAAATAAATTTGTTTAAAATGAACTTTTATTTTAATCCATTTCGATATAGATTAAAATTTCTACATAAAATGTAGATTTGTACTCAATAATTTAGCATTCATTTTTGTATTTTTTTTCATTCTATAGAAATGTATAAAAACTTTTTTTATGTCAAAAAACCAAAATAAAACTGGTGCATATAGTTTTTTTAATTGTATAGAAAAAAATTTTGATAAAGCTGCACGATTTATTTCTATTGAAAAAGGTCTTCTAGAACAAATTAAAGCTTGCAATGCAGTATATCGTATACATTTTCCTGTGAAAATAGGAAAAGAAATAAAAGTTATTGAAGCATATAGAGTTCAACACTCTCATCATAAACTTCCTTGTAAAGGAGGAATTCGATATAGTGTTAAAGTTAATCAAGATGAAGTTATGACTTTAGCGGCTTTAATGACCTATAAATGTGCTATAGTTGATGTTCCTTTTGGAGGAGCTAAAGGTGGAATAAAAATAGATCCACAAACTATGTCCGCAGAAAATATAGAAAAAATAACACGCCGTTATACCTCTGAATTAATTAAAAAAAATTTCATAGGACCGGGAATAGATGTTCCCGCTCCTGATTATGGAACTGGAGAAAGAGAGATGAGTTGGATTTTTGATACTTTTTTATCTCTTCGTTCTGGAGACGTAGATGCATTAGCTTGTGTTACAGGAAAACCAGTTTCTCAAGGAGGTGTAAGAGGGAGGAAAGAAGCAACAGGATTAGGTGTATTTTATGGAATAAGAGAATTATGTCATGTAAAAGAAGACATGTTTTCTGTTGGTCTTGATGTAGGATTAGTTGGTAAAAAAATTATCATACAAGGATTAGGAAATGTTGGATATCATGCATCCACTTTTTTTCACGAAGCGGGAGCTATTATAATAGCTTTAGCAGAAAGGGAAGGTGCTATTTATAATGAAAAAGGATTAAATGTATCTAAAGTTTTTTTACATTTAAAAAACACTGGATCCATATTGAATTTTCCAGAAGCAAAAAATATAGAGAATACGGAAAAGGCTTTAGAATTAGAATGTGATATTTTAATACCAGCTGCATTAGAAAATGTAATACATAAACATAATGCCAATCATATTAAGGCTAAAATTATTGGAGAAGCAGCAAATGGACCTATTACTCCTGAAGCTGATGAAATTTTAGAAAAAAAAGGTATTATTATTGTTCCTGATATTTATTTAAATGCAGGAGGAGTTACTGTTTCCTATTTTGAATGGTTAAAAAACTTAAGTCATGTACGTTATGGACGTATGGAAAAAAAATTTAGCGAAAATATGAATGCAGAACTATTGCAAGTTATAGAAACAGTTTGTAAGAAAAAAATTTCAACAGAAGAAAAAAAAATTATTTTAAGAGGAGCAAGAGAAATAGATTTGGTACGTAGTGGATTAGAAGATACAATGATCAATGGATTTCATAAAATTCGTGATCTAAAAAAATCATCAAAAATAGAAAATATGCGTACGGCAGCATTTGTATTAGCAATAAATAAAATTATTGATTCTTATGAGAAACTAGGAATTTTTCCATAATATCCTTGATTTTAAAAAAACGCTAAAATATATTTTTCATGAAGTACAAAAGATCATTATTGAAATTAAGTGGAGAAGCTCTTATGGGAGATAACGAATTTGGACTTCATTCTACTCGTCTTCAACAATATGCTGAAGAAGTCAAAAAAGTGGTAGATATGGGAGCTCAAGTAGCTATAGTTATTGGAGGTGGGAATATATTTAGAGGATTTTCTAGAATAAAGGAAAAAACTATAACTATAAATCGTATCAAAGGAGATTATATGGGAATGTTAGCCACTGTTATTAACGGCATAGCCTTTCAATCATATTTAGAAAATATAGGAATATGTACCTATATTCAAACAGCAATTAGAATGGATGAAATTGCAGAACCTTTTGGAAAAGATAGAGCGATCCATCACCTTGAAAAAGGAAGAGTTGTAATATTTGTAGCTGGATTAGGAAATCCTTATTTTACTACAGATACAGCCGCTGTTTTACGTGCTATTGAAATCAGAGCTGATGTATTATTAAAAGGGACTAGAGTGGATGGAATTTACACAACAGATCCAGAAAAAGATAAATATGCTAAAAAACTTAAAAATATATCTTTTGATATGGCATATCATATGGGAATCAGAGTTATGGATCAAACTGCTTTTATTTTAGGAAATGAAAATGATTTACCGATGATTATTTTTGATATTAACAGAAAAGGAAATTTTAAAAAAGTAATTTCTGGAGAAGAAATCGGAACTATGGTTTCTAAAAAAAAATAAAATTATGGATGAATTAAAAGACATTTTTTCCTCGTGTAAGGAGGATATGGATAAAATTTTGAAACAGCTAAAAAACGAAATTCATAGAGTTCGATTAGGCAGTCAATCTGTATCTTCTTTTTTAGGTAAAATAAAAATAAAATGCTATGACACCTTTTTTACACTTATAGAAGTAGCCAACATTTCTATTATAGATAATATGAATATTTCAATTCATCCTTGGGATCGCTCTATTATTTCAGATATAGAAAAAGCCATTATAAATGCTAATCTAGGTTTTATGCCAACTAATAAAGGAGATATGATTCATATACATTTACCTATAATCACAGAAGAAAGCAGAAAAAATTTAATGAAAAAAATAAAATTACAAACAGAACATGCCAAAATTCTTGTTAGAAACATTAGAAAAAAAAAAAATCAATATATAAAAAAATTGAAACTATCAGAAGATATTTATAAAACAGGTGAAAATCATATACAAAAAATGACTAGTGAATCTATACAAGAAATAGAAAATTTCTTTCTTCATAAGGAAAAAGAAATATTGAGAATATAAAATGGTAAAAAAATATTCAGTTAAAGAATTATTAAATAAAGGAAAGTATTTTATAGATAAAAAAGTATTAGTTGAAGGATGGATCCGTTCTTTTCGTTATTCTATTTTTATTACTTTGAATGATGGATCTACTATTAAAAATCTGCAGATTATTTTATCCAATAAATTGGATAAAATAATTATCAAAAAAATAACAATTGGAAGTTCAATTAGAGTTATAGGAATAATAAAAAAAAGTATTGGAACAAAACAATATATTGAACTCCAATCTTTGGATATAATTATATATGAATCAGTAGATCCAAAAATTCTTCAAAAATCTATTTTGCAACCTAAAAAACATAGTTTTGAAAAACTTCGTGAACAAGCTCATTTACGTTTTCGTACAAACATTTTTAGTTGTGTTATGCGAATCCGTCATCATATAGCTATTTGTATACATAGATATTTTCATGAAAATGGTTTTTTTTATCTTCATACTCCAATTATTACTACTTCAAATTGTGAAGGAACAGGAAAAATGTTCCAGATTACAACTATGGATTTAAAAAATAAATCAATAAATTATGCAGAAGATTTTTTTAAATGTAAAACTTATCTCAGTGTATCCGGACAATTAGAAGCAGAGACCGCTTCTTTAGGATTAGGGAAAGTGTATACTTTTGGCCCTGTATTTAGGGCAGAAAATTCCAATACTTCACGCCATTTATCTGAATTTTGGATGATTGAACCTGAAATTGCTTTTTATCATCTTGAAGAAAACATAAATTTAGCTGAAAATTTTCTTAAGTTTATAATCAAATATATTATTGATAATAGCATAGAAGATTTGATTTTTTTGAATCAATGTTTGGAAAAATGGAATAAAAAGAAAAAAAATTACCTTTTAGAAAAATTAGAACTTATCTTAAAATTTCCATTCAAAAAAATTAGTTATACAGAAGCTATAAAAATTCTTGATCAAGAAGAAAAGAAAAAAAATATAAAATTTTTACATTCAATTATTTGGGGAATGGATTTACAATCTGAACATGAGCAATATTTGGTAGATAAGTATTTTAAAATTCCTGTAATTATATTTGATTATCCTTGTAGCATTAAAGCTTTTTATATGCGGATGAATAATGATGGAAAAACTGTTAGAGCTATGGATATTTTATTCCCTGAAATAGGAGAAATTATTGGTGGATCTCAAAGAGAAGAACGTTATGATATATTATTACAACGAATGAAAGATACAAAGACTGACCAAAATATACTTTGGTGGTATTTAGATACACGTCGTTTTGGTTCTGTCCCTCATAGTGGATTTGGATTAGGTTTCGATCGTTTAGTTCAATTTATCACAGGAATGAATAATATTCGTGATGTTATCCCATTTCCAAGAACTCCAAAAAATGCAGAATTTTAAAACATGTTAAAACAACAATTATTGCAAAAAGGGCAACATAAGCTTTCTCCACAACAAATCAGATTAATGAAATTGGTTCAATTATCTACTTTAGATTTTGAACAAAGAGTTCAACAAGAATTGGAAGAAAACCCCGCTTTAGAAGAAGAAAATTGTTCGGAATTAGAAGAATATTCAGATATCTTAGAAAATGATATTGATATCACAGAAGATCAAAATCAGTCTGTAGATTTATCTGAAATAGATGAATATTTAAGTGATGATGAAATTGAAGATTTTCAAATCAATAATCAAAATTATAATGTAAAAAAACATATTCCTATTATTTCTGGAATTTCTTTTCAAGAATATTTAAAAAATCAATTACATACATTTCGTTTAAATGAAAACGATTTATTAATTGCTGATTTTATATTAGGAAATATAGATAATGATGGTTATATTAGAAGAAAAACTACATCTATATCGGACGATATTTTTTTAATACTTGGAATATCTGTCTCTATAGAAAAAGTAGAAAAATTGATTGTAAATTATATACAAAAATTAGATCCTATAGGTGTAGGATCCAGAAATTTACAAGAATGTTTGCTAATTCAATTAGAGAAAAAAAAAATGACTAAAGAAGTTTTTTTATCAAAAAAAATTATAGGATATCATTTTGAATTTTTTGTAAAAAAACATTATCAAAAATTGCAAAAAAAATTGGGAATAACCAAAAAAAATTTACGAAAAGTTATTGATCAAATAAGAAAATTAAATCCTAAACCAGGAAAAATTTATTCTGATAACTCTAAAAATTTGGATCATATTACTCCTGATTTTAATATTTATATTTCTTCAGATGAAAAATTAGAACTTTCTTTAAATCAAATAAATATTCCAGAATTAAAAGTATCATCTTTATATTTAGATATGTTAAAATCTTATAAATCAGAAAAAAATATCAAAAAAAATGAAGGAACCATTGTATTTTTAAAACAAAAAATAGATTCAGCAAAATGGTTTGTTGATGCAATTAAACAACGTCAGAATACATTGATGCTAACAATGAATGCTATTATGAATTATCAAAAAGAATATTTTTTAACTGGAGATCCATTGAAAATAAAACCTATGATTTTAAAAAATATTTCACAAAAAATTGGAGTAGGTATTTCCACTGTTTCGCGTGTAGCTAATAGTAAATATGTTAATACGCCATATGGTACTTTTTTAATTAAAAGTTTTTTTTCTGAAAAAATGATTAACCGAGAAGGAAAAGAAATTTCCTCTATTGAAATAAAAAAACTTTTGGGAGAATCAATAACTAAAGAAGATAAAAAAAAACCTTTAACTGATGAAAAATTATCAAAAATACTTAAAAAAAAAGGCTATTTAGTAGCTAGAAGAACTATTGCAAAATATAGAGATCAAATGCATATTCCTGTTGCAAGAATGCGAAAAAAATTATGATTTTTTTATAATTACAGTTTTCCAATTAGAAAATTCTTTAATAGATAAAGCTGATAATTCTCTTCCATATCCGGATTTTTTTACCCCTCCAAAAGGAAAACGTAAATCTGATTTTACTACTTCATTAATAAAAACCATCCCCGTATCTATTTTTTTTGATATTTCTTCCGCTTTTTCTAAATCATTTGTCCAAATGGAGGTTCCAAGTCCGTATGGTGTATTGTTTACAATATCAGGAATTCTTTTTTCTTGGGAAAAAGAAGAAATCATTCCTATTGGACCAAATATTTCTTCTTTCTGAACAATTTTGTTATCATTTTCTATTTTTAATAAAGAAGGATAAAAAAAATTACCATCTTTGGTAATTTCTAAACATATTTTTCCTCCATTTAGGATAATATTTTTGTATTGCTGATGCAATTTATCAGATAAATCATGACGGGAAATATAACCTATTTTAGTTGATTCATTATATAAATTTCCTCTCTTATATGTTCTCATTTCTTGTATTACTGCGTCTGTAAAATCATCCATTATAGTTTGATCTACAATAAATCTTTTTGCAGAAATACATGTTTGTCCTGTATTATTTAATCTAGATTCTGTCGCTAATTTTGCTATTTTTTCTATATTTTTTACGTCTTTCATGACTACAAAAGCATCATTTCCTCCTAATTCTAAAATAGATTTTTTAATATATTTTCCGGATAATGATCCTATAATGCTTCCCACAAAAGCACTTCCTGTAAAAGTGACTCCTTGTATTGTAGAGTGAGCTATAACAGATTCTATCTGATTCTGATCTATTAATAAAATCTGAAAAATTCCTTTAGGAAAACCAGATTCTAAAAATATTTTTTCTAAAATAAGAGAACATTCTGTTGTATTCAGAGCTGGTTTAATGAGAATTACATTTCCTAATAATAAATTAGGAATAGTAGACCTGATTGTTTGCCAAATAGGATAATTCCAAGGCATAATTCCTAATATAGGGCCTATAGATTCAAACTTAACATAAGAAATTTTATATTCAGTAAAAATTTTTTGAATAAAAATAGATTCTTTTAATTCACAATAATATTTACATAAATTAATGCTTTTGTTTATTTCTGCATGAGACTGAGTAATCGGTTTCCCCATTTCTTGGGTAATAGAGTAAGCTATAATATCTATAGCTTTTTGCATACAGAAACAGAATTTTATTAAACATTGAATCTTTGAATCGAAGGAATAATCTTTCCATTTTTTATATGCATTTTTAGCTTCAGATAATTTAATATTAATGTTTTTATTAGATAAATAATGATAAGTTTTTAATACATTATTGTCTACAGGATTAATGGTTTGAAACATCTCATTTTTTTTAAGTTTGGCTATTTAAGCTAACAGAAATTTTAGTATTAAAAGCTATTGCATAAAATTTTATTTTTTTTAAAAATAAAAACATTCCGTTAGCTCTAATTGGAGATAAAAAAGTTTGAAATCCTATTTCATAAATAAAATTAGCATTAGAAGAAATAATTTCAAAAGGAAAAAGGCCTGAATATACTCGAATCATAAGTGCAGCCATTCCTCTAGGTAATAAAGCATCACTGTCTCCTTCAAAAAAAATACGTGAACCATTTAATTTTGCCTTTAACCAAACTTTTGATTGACACCCATGAATTAATTTATCTTCAGACCTAAATATAGATGATTTTTTGGACAATTTTTTTCCCAAATTTATCAAATATTCATATTTTTCCTCCCAATTTTTAAGAACTTGAAATTCCTTTTTTATTATTTCTTCTTTTTTATGCAAAGTCATTTCTAAATTTTTATATCAACATGAAAATATACACTTTTCTTCTTTTTAAGAATGGGGGCTTAATTTTATTCTAGCCATTTTTGCTGCTTTTGTCATATTTTTTAGAGAGATCAATACTTCCTTCCATTTCCTAGTTTTTAATCCACAATCTGGATTTATCCAAATATTTTTTATAGGTAATTTTTTTGAAGCTTTTTCTATTAAATCAAAAATTTCTTCTACGGTAGGGATTCTTGGAGAATGAATATCATATACTCCTGGACCTATTTCATTAGGATAAGAAAAAACTGAAAAGGCTTTTAACAATTCCATTTTAGATCTAGAAGTCTCCATAGTAATGACATCGGCATCCAGATCTGCTATATGTTTAAAGATATCATTAAATTCACTGTAACACATATGCGTATGTATTTGAGTTTCATCTTTCACTACACTTGAAGACAGACGAAAGGCCTTAATAGACCAATCAAAATAAGATTTCCAATTCTTTTTTTTCAAAGGCAATCCTTCTCTTAGGGCAGGTTCATCAATTTGAATCATTTGAATTCCAGATTTTTCCAAAGATAAAACTTCTTCTCTAATAGCCCAAGCTATTTGATAAGCAGTAAGAGAAATAGGTTGATCATCTCTTACAAAAGACCATTGTAAAATTGTCACTGGTCCAGTTAGCATTCCTTTTATTAATTTTTTTGTTTTAGATTGGGCAAAACATATCCATTCTACAGTCATATCTCCAACACGATCAATATCTCCATAAATAACAGGAGGTTTAACACAACGGCTCCCATAACTTTGAACCCACCCATTATCAGTAGATAGTATTCCTTTTAGTTTATCGGAAAAATATTCTACCATATCAGTTCTTTCAAATTCTCCATGAACTAATACATCTAAATCTATTTTTTCTTGCTCTTTAATAACATATATAATAAAATTTTTAATTTTTTCATCATATTTTTCTTGACTAAGTTCTTTTTTTCGAAATTTATTTCGTAAAGAACGTATTTCTTTCGTTTGAGGAAAAGATCCTATAGTAGTAGTGGGGAATAAAGGAAGATGAAATTTTTTTTTCTGCTTTTTTTGTCTAATATGAAAAGGATTCTTTCTTTGTATATCTTGCTCTGTTATTTTGGTTGTTCTTTCCTTTATTTTTTTATCATGAAAAATAGAGGATGATTTTTTTAGTATATAAGAATTACTAAGTAAAATACTTTTATTTCCTTTTACAATTTTTTCTAAATCATTTAATTCATAAATTTTTTGTTTTGCAAAAGACATTTTATTTTTTATATCTATATGAATGGAATTTTCATATTCTATGTCTATAGGGACGTGCAAAAGAGAACAATTAGGAGCTATCATAACTCTATCTTCTCCTATAGATTCTATGGTTCTTTTTATCTTTTGAATAGAATTAGCGTAATTGTTTTTCCATATATTTCTTCCATCAATAAGCCCCAAAGATAAAATCATTTTTGACTCTTTTGAAAAAAAAGAAAGAACTTGTTCTAATTGATTTGAATTTTCCACTAAATCGATATGTAAAGCTTGAACAGATACATCTTGTAAAAGAGATATATTTTCTGATATACCATCAAAATAAGAAGTTAACAGAATATTTATTTTAGAACAAAATTTAGAGATTTCTCCATAAGCATATTTAAAAACTTTTTTTTCTTTTTCAGACATATCTAAAACTAAAATAGGTTCATCTAATTGAATCCAATTAATTCCTTTATCTTTTAATTTGTTGATAATTTTTATATAAATAGGAATAATATTTTCTATTAAATCCATCTTATGAAAAGATTTTTCTTTTTCTTTTCCTAAAAATAAATAAGATACAGGTCCAATTAATACAGGTTTAATTTTTTTTATCGATTTCAATATATTTTTAGATTCCTCTAATTCATCAAAAATTTTATTTGAAAAAATAGAAAATTTTTGATTTTTATCAAATTCTGGAACAATATAATGATAGTTAGTATTAAACCATTTGGTCATTTCCATCGCTTTAATATCCCATCCATTTTTTTGAAATCCTCTAGCCATAGAAAAATATAGATCAATATTATTATTATGATTATGAATCACTGGAATAGAAAGATATGGTTCTGAAACAACTCCTAATAATAAAGACATATCTAAAACATGATCATAAAAACTGAAATCATTACATGGAATTAAATCTAAATCAGCTTTATCTTGCGTCTTCCAATTTTCTTCTCTTATTTTTTTCCCTACTTCAAACAAAGCATTAGAATCAATTTTATTTGACCAATAAGCTTCACAAACTTTTTTTAACTCTCTTCGTATACCTATCCTAGGATAACCCAAATTATGTTTCAGCATAAAATAATAATTTTTATTATTTAAATTTTATTTCCAATTATATGATAAAGAAAAATTAACTAAATATCCAATAATTGATATAAATATTCTAAAATTTTTTTATCTAAAAAAGAAAAATTAACATTTCTTCTGTTCATCATAATTTCAGCAGTTTCACAAACTTTATTGAAAGGAATTCTTTTTTTACTTTGAATCCCTCCCAAAGAAAAAGAAGGAATATATCTAGGAGGAAATCCATATCCAAAAATACTATTACTAACACCTACGATCGTAGCTGTATTAAATTGAGAATTTATTGCTGATTTGGAATGATCCCCCATTATTACACCAATAAATTGAAAATTTGTAGGAACAAAATCTTTTTTTTCATAATTCCAAACTGTTACTTTTCGATAATCGTTTCTCAAATTAGAAATATTTGTTCCAGCTCCTAAATTACACCATTCTCCCAAAACTGAATTTCCTAAAAATCCATCATGTCCCTTGTTAGAATAGGAAAAAATAACAGAGTTAAAAATTTCTCCTCCTATTTTACAAAAAGAAGCAATAGTTGTCCCTCCATATATTTTTGATCCTATATTCAATGTAGTATTTTTTCCAATTGCTACGGGACCCCTGATTATAGATCCTTCCATAATAACAACTTTTTTATCAATATATATGGGCCCATCTTTAGCATTTAATACTACATTATTTGTTTTTATATTTTCTTCCAGAAAAATTTTATCCCTACAAATAATATTATTATTTCCTAATAAAGAAAAAGATTTTTTTCCTTTTGTGAAAAACATAAAATCCTTTTTTAGTACAGTTTCATTATTTATAAATATATCCCATGGAGATTGAATATGAATAACTTCTTTTACAGAATATGTTTTTTTACACTTTTTTAAAGGAAAAGAAAGAATGTCTTCTTTTCCTTTAAAAAAATTCTTTTTTATAGCAATCATTTTTTCTTGAAAAAAAATGGTTTCGTTTTCTTTCAAAGAAAAAAGAATTTGAATTAACTCTTCATTGGGAAGAAACGAAGAATTAATTAATAATATATTATCAAAAAAAGAAAATTCTTCTTTTGAATATTTTTTTGAAAGAAATGGTTGTGTAATAACATCTTCAACATTTTTTTTCATGTATTTTTCCCATCTTTCTTTTATCGTACATAAACCCAATATGATTTCTGATACAGGTCTAGTAAGTGTTATGGGAAATAATTTTTTCCATTCTACTCCATCATATAATATAAAATTCATATGAATATATCTCTATAATTTTTTATATTTTTCATATTTCTTTTTAAACTTCTCAGCTGGACCTGTTTTCCCTAAAAATCTTTTTTCTCCAGTAAAAAATGGATGTGAATAACTAGAAATTTCCATTTTGTATAATGGATAATCATTTCCATCTATGTGTATCAAATCTTTTGTTATTACAGTCGATTTACAAATAATCATTTTGTCATTATTAATATCTTTAAAAACAACAGGTCTGTAATTTTTTGGATGTGTTTTTTTTTTCATATTTGTTTTTTTTTAGGAAAACGATAAATCATTCCATTAATATTCATTCCAGCGCCTAAAGAAGCCATAAGAATAGTATCTCCAGGGTTAATTTCATGAGGAGTCATTTTCCCTTTAAGAATTAAATCCAATAAAGTAGGAACGGTAGCTACAGAAGAATTTCCAAATTTTTGTATTGTTGTAGGCATAATTTGATATAAAAAATCTTCGCTTAAGAATCTGTAATTATATAATTTCAACAATCTTTTTAAGATTGCATAATCCATTTTAGCATTAGCTTGATGAATCAAAATTTTTTTTATATCCTTTAGATTTAAATTAGCATGATCAAGTATATTTTTTAGCATTTTTGGAACTTCTGTTAATGCATATTCATAAATTCTTCTTCCATTCATTCTAATATGAACTAAAGATTTTTTATAATTTGGATTTAAAGAAGGTCCATTAGTTAAATAATATAATTTTTCATTATTATCACATTGAGTATCATAATGAATAATCCCATGTTTTTCGTTTTCTTCGTTTTCCAAATATTCTACTGCAGATAGAACAGCCGCTCCTGCTCCATCGGAAAAAATCATTGCATTTCTATCATGTGGATCAATTACTTTAGACAAAGTTTCGGAACTAGTAATTAATATATTCTTAGCATATTTAGATCGTAAAAGTTGATCCGCAAGAATCATCCCTTCTATCCATCCTGTACAACCAAAAATCATATCATATGGTCTACATTTTTTATTTTTTATTTGAAGTTTATTTTTTACTTTAGCAGCTACGGAAGGCATCAAATCAGATTGATAAGAAATGGGATTAATGTCTCCATAGTTATGAGCCGATATGATATAATCTATTTTTTCTTGATTAATTTTAGAATTAATCAAAGCTCTTTTTGCTGCTATTGCAGCAATATCAGAATTAAATAAACCTTTATTTATATATCTTCTTTCCTCTATTTCTGTTATTTTTTGAAATTTATTAATGATTTCTTCATTAGATTTTTTAATTTTTAATCCTTTTTTATCGTAAAATTTATGTTTAAAAAAATAATCTTTTTTTATAATTTTATTTGGTAAATAATGTCCTGTTCCTGTAATGATTGATCGAATCATTTTTTAAAAAATTTAGTAATAAAATAAAAAAAATAAATTTTTGTAAAATAAAAGAATTAAATAACTATTTTTTCATATATATATATGAAGTATATTCCAAATATTATGAACAAATATTCTCTTTATTCAAAAGAAAAAAAATTAAAAAATATGTTTGATCATATCGCTAATAAATATGATTTAATCAATCATATGTTATCATTTGGAATAGATTTTATATGGAGAAAAAAAGTAATTCATTTATTATACAAATTTAGTGAAATAAGAATTAAAAAAATATTAGATTTAGCTACTGGTACTGGAGATTTAGCTATCTTGTTAGCTCATCAATTTAAACACGCTTATATTACAGGATTAGATCCATCTGATAAAATGCTTAAAATAGCTAAACAAAAAATAAAAAACAATTTTTTTGAAAAAAGAGTTCAAATCATTCAAGGTTATTCGCAAAATATTCCGTTTCGGAATGAAACTTTTGAGATAGTGACTATTGCTTTCGGAATCAGAAATTTTCAATATATACATCATTCTATTAAAGAAATATATAGAATTTTAAAACCTTCAGGTATTTTAGCCATTTTAGAGTTTTCTCAACCTTCTAATTACTGGATAATGAAAATTTATTATTTTTATTTTTATTTTGTAAAAAAAATTGGAAATTTTATTTCAAAAAATCATTTTGCCTATAATTATTTAAAAGAATCTATATTATCTTTTCCCTATTGCAACAATAAAATGAACAAACTTTTAAAATACCATCAATTCAATCCAATTCATATACAAAAATTAACTTTTGGAATTGTTTCTATTTACTTAGTCAAGAAAAAATAAATAATAGAAATTTATTTTAACAATTTTTAACTAAAATATTTTTTCATAATGATCAAGTATTTATCTGGATATTTTACATCTGCATTTCTTAAAAAAAGAATTAAGAGTATAGAATTTTTTATGCGTTATCCAATAGAAATACAAAATCAATTAATCAATAAATTGGTTTTTTACGCAAAAAATACCGAATTTGGAAAAAAATATGGATTTTGTGATATCAAAAAATATCAGCAATTTTCCGAAAGAATTCCTATATGTAAATACTCTGATTTACAATTTATTATAAAAAGAATTCGTCATGGAGAGAAAAATATATTATGGCCAGGGAAAGTCATATGGTTCGCAAGATCCTCTGGAACAACTAATACAAGAAGTAAATATATTCCTATCACCAGGTTGTCAATGGATACATGTCATTATAAAGCAGGAAAAGATATGTTGTCTATCTATATTCATAATCATCCAAAAACAAAAATTTTTTTCGGAAAAGCTGTTCGTTTAGGAGGAAGTTATGAATTACATAAAAAATATAACACCTTTTATGGTGATTTATCTTCCATTTTAATTAAAAATATGCCTTTTTGGGTAGAAAATATTTGTGTTCCTAGAAAAAAAATAGCTTTAATGAGTGAATGGGAAAAAAAATTAGAAAACATAGTAAAAGAAACAGGATATAAAGATGTTAGAATTTTGTTAGGTGTTTGTTCATGGTTATTGATCTTTTTAAATAAATTGTTAAAAGAGTTTGACAAAAAAAAAATAAATGAAATATGGCCTAATATAGAGGTAATATTTCATGGAGGAGTGAGTTTAAGGCCTTATATTTACCAATATAAAAAATTATTTGACAAATCTATAAATTATTACGATGTATACAGTGCGTCAGAAGGTTTTTTCGCTATACAAGATCAAAAAAATGTTGAAGATCTATTATTATTATTAAATCATGGTATATTTTATGAATTTATTCCTGCAGAAGAAATAGATCATGCGGATCCTAAAATATTTCCTATTGATAAAGTAGAATTAAATAAAAATTATGCACTTGTCATTTCTACTAATGCAGGATTATGGAGGTATATAGTTGGAGATACTGTTAGGTTTACTAGTTTATCTCCATATCGAATTTCTATTTCAGGAAGAACGACTCATTACATTAATTCTTTCGGGGAAGAATTAATTGTTGAAAATGCAGAAAAAGCTTTGAATAAAGCATGTATACAAACAAATTCTATTATTCATGAATATACAGCGGGCCCTGTATATATGAATCAAAAAAATTCTGGAGCCCATGAATGGATTATAGAATTTGAAAAAAAACCGAAAAATTTATGTGATTTTAGGAATATTTTGGATAATGAATTAAAATCTTTGAATTCAGATTACGAAATTAAACGATACAAAAATATGGTTTTAGGTCCTCCTATCATATATGTAGCTAGAAATGGTTTATTTTATGATTGGCTAAAAAAATATAAAAAATTAGGGGGACAAAATAAAGTCCCTCGTTTATCCAATGATAGAAAATACATTAATTCCATTCTAGAAATGGAAAATAATAAAGAATAATTTAAAAAAAATATTTTTAACTTTATAGTTTCATTATGACAGTAGAAAAAAAAAAAGAAATATTCAAAACTTATGGAACATCTGTTTACGATACGGGTTCTTCTAAAGTTCAGATTGCTTTGTTCACTTATCGGATCAATCATTTAAATAATCATCTTAAAAATAATAGAAAAGATTTTAACACGGAAAGAGCTTTAGTTAAGATGGTGGGAAAAAGAAAAAAATTGCTAAAATATATAGAAAAACATGATATCAATAGTTATAAAAATATAATTAAACATTTAGGGTTAAGAAAATAATATTAATAAAATATTTCTATAGTTTTTATATAGAAAATAAAAAATATGTCAGATATAGTAAAAGAAATCATATCTATGAAAGATGGTCGTACTATCATAATAGAAACAGGAAGATTAGCAAAACAAGCGGATGGAGCAGTTATAGTACGAGAAAAAAATACAATGCTTTTAGCAACTGTGGTAGTATCTAAGGAAACAAGAAATGAAATCAATTTTTTACCCTTAACAGTTGATTATAGAGAAAAATATTCTGCTGGAGGAAAAATTCCTGGAGGGTTTATAAAAAGAGAGGGAAGACCTTCTGATGAAGAAATTTTAACAATGAGATTAGTAGATCGTGTTTTAAGACCAACATTTCCAGATTCTTTTAAAAAAGAAATACAAATTATGATTTCGTTACTTTCATATGATAAAACTGTTTTGCCTGATGGGTTAGCCGGATTAGCTGCGTCTACAGCTTTATCAGTAGCAGGAGTTCCTTTTAATGGCCCTATATCAGAAATACGTATTATACGTTTAAATGGAAAATTTTTTATTAATCCTAGCTTAGATCAGTTAAAAAAAGCGGACATAGATTTGATAGTAGGAGCTTCAAATCATTCTATTATTATGATAGAAGGGGAAATGAAAGAAATAAAAGAAAATGAATTTTTGGAAACTATAATTAAAGCTCATAAAGCAATCAAACTTCAAATTGAAGCTCAACTACGTTTAGTTGAGAAACTATCAAACAATCGTACTTTTTTATTTGATGATAAAAAATCAATGAATTCTTCTGAAAAAAATAAAATATTAAAAAAAGAACTTTTTTTATTTTCACATGAAAAAATTGAAAAAATTTATCAAAATTGTCTGGACAAAAAAACTAGATCTATTCAAGAAAAAATTGTACTAAACGATTTTAAAAAAAATTTTTTAACAGAAGAAGAAATAGAGAAAAAAGAAACTTTTATAGACCAATTTTTTGAAGATATTAGAAAAAAAATAATCAGAAATTTAATTTTAAGGAAAGGGATTCGATTGGATGGTCGAACTAGTGAACAAATACGTTCAATATCTAGTTTTGTTGATTACTTACCTGGAGTGCACGGTTCAGCTTTATTCTCAAGAGGAGAAACTCAGTCTTTAACTACAGTTACATTAGGATCATCTTTAGATGCTAACAGAATTGATAATGTTATTATGGAAAATCATGAAAAATTCTATTTACATTATAATTTTCCACCTTTTTCTACAGGAGAAATACGTTCTATAAGAGGAGTTTCTAGACGTGAAGTCGGTCATGGAAATTTAGCTCAACGTGCATTAAAAAATATTATTCCCAGTACCACCCCATATACAATTCGTGTTGTTTCGGATATTCTAGAATCTAATGGATCGTCTTCTATGGCTACAGTTTGTGCTGCCAGTTTAGCATTAATGGATGCTGGAATCCCTATCAAAAATCCTGTTTCCGGAATTGCTATGGGATTGTTTATGGAAAATGAAAAAAAAGTTATTATATCTGACATAATAGGAGAAGAAGATCATTTCGGCGATTTAGATTTTAAAGTAACAGGAACTAAATATGGGATTACAGCTTGTCAAATGGATGTGAAAACAATACAAGGAGTTACATACGATTTGCTGAATCAAATTTTAATACAAGCTCTAGAAGGTCGTATTTTTATTTTAAAAAGAATGTTAGAAGCCTTACCTGAATATAGAAAAAAAATGAAACCTAATGCTCCCAAAATATATACTTTTAACATCCCAAAATATTTTATAGGTTCAGTTATAGGTCCTGGTGGAAAAGTCATTCAAGAAATACAGTCATGTACAAACACGAATATACTCATTGAAGAAAAAGGGGACTTAGGTTACATTGAAATTATCGGAAAAGATGATGAAAAAATAGAGATAGCTATCAATAAAATTAAACAAATTGCTTTTGTCCCTGAATTAGGAAAAATTTATAAAGCAAAAGTAAAATCTATAAAAGATTTTGGTGCTTTTGTTGAAATTTCTAAAGGAGTAGAAGGGTTGCTACATATTTCTGAAATAGGATGGAAAAGATTGAATAATATAGAAGAAGAGTTTCGTATAGGAGATATCATCGACGTTAAATTTATGGGAATGGATGAAAAAAATAAAAAAATGAAACTTTCTAGAAAAGTACTTTTACCCCGTCCTGGAAAAAAAAATGAATCAAAAGAAAAAATATGAGACAACTTAAAATTACTAAACAAGTAACAAATCGTGAATCTGAATCGTTAGATAAATACCTTCATGAAATAGGGAAAATTCCATTACTAACTCCTGAAGAAGAAGTAGAATACGCTCGAAGAGCAAGAGAAGGGGATGGTACTGCTATAGATAAACTTGTCAATGCTAATTTACGTTTTGTTGTTTCTGTAGCTAAACAATATCAAAATCAAGGATTGAGTTTATGTGATTTAATTAATGAAGGAAATTTAGGTTTGATAAAAGGAATATTACGCTTTGATGAAACAAGAGGATTCAAATGTATTTCCTATGTTGTATGGTGGATCAGACAAGCTATTTTACAAGCTATTGCTGAACAATCACGTTCTATTAGACAACCAACAAATAAATTAGCTTTATTAAATAAAATACTAAAAACACTTGCTCAATTAGAACAAGAATTGCAAAGGACTCCTTCTGCAAGAGAAATAGCAGAATATTTAGATATGAATGAGAAAGATGTTGAAGAGTCTATAAAAAACTCAGGAAGACATATCTCAATGGATGCACCATTAATAGAAGGAGAAGATTCTAATTTATATGATTTAGTTCGATCTGATGAATCACCTCGTCCAGATGAACATTTAGAAAAAGAATCTTTACGTAAAGACATAAGGAGAATTTTAGAAACTTTAAGTGAAAGAGAACGTCGTGTTATCATTTTACATTTTGGATTAAATGGATCCCCTCCCATGACTTTAGAAGAAGTGGGACAATCTTGCGATTTAACAAGAGAACGTGTCAGACAAATCGAAAGTATAGCTTTAAAAAGATTAAAACATTCTTCTAGAAGCAAAATATTGAAACCTTATTTAGGATAATGCGACCTCGAAGGGATTCGAACCCATAACCTTCTGATCCGTAGTCAGATGCTCTATCCAATTAAGCTACGAGGCCTATATAAATAATATAAAATAAATACGACTAACTACCTAATAAATATCATGATTGAATAATTTTCAAAAACTTTTCAAGGTTCAATGACGAATTCCCTACAAGACCACCATCTATATCCTTTTGATAAAAAAGATTTTTTGCATTAATATCATTAATACTTCCTCCATATAGAATAGATATCTCATTAGAAATATTTTTTCCGTATTTTTCTAAAAATAAGGAACGAATAAATTTATGCATCGTCTGAGCTTGTTCAGATGTAGCCGTTTTTCCTGTTCCAATTGCCCATATAGGTTCATATGCTATATAAAAAGATTTTATTTCATCTGAAGTACAATGAAAAACAGTTTCTGTTAATTGATTTTGAACAATTTTAAATTGTTTATTATTAGATCTTTCTAAATCTGATTCTCCTACACAGAAAATAATATTTAAACCATATTTTAATGCTATTTTTATTTTTTCTAATAAAATATTATTTTTTTCCAAAAAAAATTCCCTACGTTCACTATGTCCTAGTATAACTTTTTGAATGCCTATTGACTTTAACATATAAGCTGATATTTCTCCTGTATAGGAACCTTTGTTCTTTTGATGAATATTTTGAGCCGCTATATTCAAAGTTGTTCCTTGTAAAATTTGATTTGAAATATGCAAAAAAGGAAACGAGGGAGCTATAATGATTTCTTTTTTATGATTTATTTTTTTCTCAAAAACAATTCTTAAAAAATTTCTAATAAAATAAGTTGTTTCATGAAAGTCATAATTCATTTTCCAATTTGCAATGATAACTTTTCTCCTCATTTTTTAAATATAAATATAAAAATTTGTAATTTTTTAAATTAAATATTTTGTTTTAACAAAAAAATGATTTCAACCAGTATTTTAAAACAAAATTTTTCTAATTCTTTAAAATTAATTTTTTCCTCATTTTTTTTTAAAAACAAAATATTTTCCAAAACATTATTTACGGAAAATTTATTTAAAATTTTATCCATTCCATCTATATAATTTTTTATTTTTTTTAATTTATTATTATAAATAAAAATAACATTATCATGTGAGATTTTATGAAAATTGGACGTAAAAAAAATATCCAATTTGATTAAAATAATTATTAAATAATTGACAATATCTATATACGTATCTATTATTTTTTCTTCTTTTATTTTTTGATATCCTTTTGATTGAATATTTTTTATTCGGATTACTTTAATTAAAATTTGATCTATTATAGAATAATTATGAAAAAATTTCCATGATAATCCATAATCTTTTAATTTTTCTAAAAAAAGGTTTTTACATTTTTGAACAATAAAATCAATAGAATAAAAATTCATGTCATTTAATTTTATAATAAATTACAATAAATAATTTATCAATGACAATTAATTGTGCAGGCACTTTATTACATTTAAAAGAACCAAAAGTAATGGGAATAGTTAATTTAACTCCTGATTCATTTTATGATGGGGGTAAATTATGTTCTGAACACAATATACTACAACATATAGAAATTTTATTAAATGAAGGAACTGATTTTATAGATATTGGAGGTTGTTCCACGCGACCAGGATCTAGATTTATAACAAAAGAAGAAGAAATAAAAAGAATTGCAAAACCTATTCGTACTATCATAAAAAGTTTCCCGAATGTTAAAATATCTATAGATACCTTTCGTAGTGAAGTAGCTAAAATAGCAGTAGAAGAAGGAGCAATAATGATAAATGATATATCAGGAGGTAACTTCGATAAAAATATGTTTCCCTTATTAGGAAAACTTAAAATTCCATATATATTAAATCATATCAAGGGAATCCCTAAAAATATGCAAAAAAATATATCCTATCATGAAAATATCATAACAGAAATAAATAATTTTTTTTCTAAAAAAATTTACTATTTAAAACAACATGGAATTCAAGATATTATTTTAGATCCTGGATTTGGTTTTGGAAAAACATCAGAACAAAATTTCCAATTATTAAAACATTTATCTTTATTAGGGTTTCAAGATTATCCAATTTTAGTTGGTATTTCTAGAAAATCTATGATTCAATTCATTTTGAAAACTTCTTATGAAGAATCATTAAATGCAACTTCCATTATTCATACTATAGCAATTTTAAATGGATCCAAATTTTTACGTGTACATGATGTTAAAGAAGCAGTAGAATGTATTAAATTAGTACAATATTATAAAAAAATTTTATAATTCACCAATACTTATATTATTTTTACGTGAAGCTTTTTTTCATTGTTACATTTATTGAAAATTTCTTTCATTGATATTTTAGATATTTTTTTAGTAACCATTATTTTATTTCAAGTATACAGACTGGTTTACAGAACTGCAGCTTTAAATATTTTTTACGGAATCATTGCTACTTTTATTTTCTGGAAAATAGTAGAAATCTATAAAATGAAACTTCTCAGCATAGTTATCAGTGCTTTTTTTAAAGGAGGTTTCTTAGCTTTAATCATTGTGTTCCAACCAGAAATTAGAAAATTTCTTCTCATAGTAGGAAGTAGAATTTTTTTTAAAAAATTTATATTTTCTCTATTTAAAAAAACAGGAGTATCGATTAAAACTGAAACTATAGATAGCATTGTGAATGCTTGTGCTATTTTTTCAGGAGATAAAACAGGAGTTTTAATGGTCATTCAATTACATCAAGATTTAAAAGAATTTATACAAAATGGAGATGAAATGGATGCCAAAGTTAATATTTCTATTTTGGAAAGCATTTTCTATAAAAATAGTCCATTACATGATGGAGCAGTAGTTATTAAAGAAAACAAAATAATAAAAACAAGAGCAATTCTTCCTGTTTCTTACAATAAAGAAATTCCATCTCGTTTGGGATTACGACATCGAGCTGCCATTGGGTTATCTGAAAAAACAGATGCTATATGTCTTGTAATATCCGAAGAAACAGGTTATATATCTTATATAAAAGATCAAAAAAGAACTGTTATCACTAACATTAATAATTTAAAAATGAAACTAGAAGAAGATTTACTTTAATTATTTATTTTCAATAAAAAAATTCATTATATGATTTATGAAAATCTTCATAAGATATATCAATTATATTCTATTTGTTCTGGTATAGAAATAAACAGTAAAAAAGTTAAAATAGGATCTATATTTATAGCTTTTAAAGGAAAAAATTTTGATGGGAATCAATTTGCGGATGAAGCGATTTCAAATGGGGCAATACTTGCTATAGTTGATAATAAAAAATATGCTTTACGAAAAAAAATTATTGTTGTGGACAATACATTACATTTTTTACATGAATTAGCAATGTATCATAGATATAGATTACTTCACATTCCTATTATAGCTATCACTGGAAGTAATGGAAAAACTACTACAAAAGAATTGACGACAGCTATTCTAGCTAAAAAATATAAAAATGTTCACTGTACAAAAAATAATTTTAATAATCATATAGGAATTCCATTAACTATACTTTCTATGTCCATAAAAACACAAATATCTGTAATAGAAATTGGAGCTAATCATGAAAAAGAAATAGAAAAAATGTGTTCTATTATTAATCCAGATTATGGATATATAACCAATTTTGGAAAAGCTCATTTAGAAGGATTTAAAAATATAGAAGGAATCATACGCAGTAAATTGGAGTTATATGATTTTTTAAAAAAAAATAAAAAAATGGTATTTATCAATGGAGATGATCCGATACAATTGTTGAATAGTATGGGAATGAGAAGACATATTTTTTCAGGAAAAAAAAAAAAATCAGATATAAATGTTAAATATATATGGGAAAAAAATAGTATAAAATCTATTCTATATATTAAAAATATAAAAATTATTTCTTCTTTAATAGGAAATTACAATTTATATAATATAGCTTCTGCTATAACTATTGGAATGTATTTCAAAGTCCCTTTAAAAAAAATAAAAGAAGCAATGGAAGAATATATTCCTAAAAATTATCGATCTCAAATTTTAATAAAAAATAATGTAAAAATAATCATAGATTGTTATAATGCAAACCCTACTAGTATGATAGAAGCCCTTAGCTCTTTTAACGAAAGACAAGGAACTAAAATAATAATATTAGGAGATATGTTAGAATTAGGATCCTTTTCTAATAATGAACATGAAAAAATTATTTCTTTTATAAAAAAAAGCGACATTAACATTGCTTTTTTAATTGGAGATATTTTTTTTAACACCAAAAGTTCCTATTGGAAAATAAGAAAATTTATTAATAAAAAAAATTTTGTTGAATGGATTAAAAAACATCCTATTCAAAAAACGGATTATATTCTTGTTAAGGGATCTAGAAAGATAGCGTTAGAAAGCCTCATTGGTTTAATATAAATTTTTTCTTTGTTTATTGGATCTTAAAGATTAAATTTGCATGTGATGATTTCATAAAATTTTTTTAATGAAAGAAATTACCACAGAAACCTATATAAAGTGGTTTAAAAATATGTCTTTTTGGAGAAAATTTGAAGACAAATGTCGATCCCTGTATTTAAAACAAAAAATTAGAGGATTTTTACATTTATACAATGGACAAGAAGCAATCCCAGCTGGATTAAGCTATGCAATGGATTTATCTAAAGATAGAATAATAACCGCTTATAGATGTCATATTTTACCCATTTCTATGGGAGTAGATCCAAAAAAAGTTATGGCAGAACTTTTAGGAAAAAAAACAGGGACTTCTCATGGAATGGGAGGTTCTATGCATATTTTTAGTAAAAAATATCGTTTTTATGGGGGACATGGAATTGTAGGGGGACAAATTCCATTAGGCGCTGGAATTGCTTTTGCTGATAAATATTTTAATAGAAAAGCAGTCACTCTTACTATTATGGGAGATGGAGCTGTGAGACAAGGATCTTTACATGAAACATTTAATATGGCTATGATATGGAAACTTCCTGTTGTTTTTATATGTGAAAATAATAAATATGCTATGGGAACATCTATAAAACGAAGTAGTAATATAGAAGAAATTTATAAAATAGGAAAATCATATGGGATGCCTTCTTATCCTGTGGACGGAATGGATCCAAAAAAAATAGCACAAGCCGCTTATGTTGCCATAGAAAGAGCGAGAAAAGGAAAAGGTGCAACTTTTTTAGATATTAAAACATATAGATATAGAGGACATTCTATGTCTGATTCAGAATTATATCGTAGTAAAGAAGAAATTTTTTTATATAAAAAAAAAGATCCTATTTTGAAATTAAAAAATATTATAATCCAGAATAAATGGGAAACCATAGAAAATTTAAATGAAATAGAAAATAAAGTTAAAATAAAAGTAGAATCCTGTGTTGAATTTGCAGAAAAATCAGATTTTCCTTCTTTAGAAGAAATGTATAATATTGTTTATTATGAAAAAAATTATCCTTTTCTAGATAAGGTTTCGCCTTCGTATTCATAAATATATATAAATACCTTAATTATTATAAAATAACAAGAAAAGAATGGCAGAAATAATATCCATGCCCCAATTAAGTGACACAATGAAAGTGGGAACTGTAATCAAATGGAATAAAAAAGTTGGAGATAAAGTTTCAGAAGGTGATATTTTAGCTGAAATCGAAACAGATAAAGCTACTCAAGATTTTGAGATAGATGTTAGTGGTATTTTACTTTTTATTGGAGTAAAAGAAGGAGAAACTACATGTGTAAATGATATATTGGCTATTATAGGAAATGAAGGAGAAGATATAAGTCATATTATTTCAAAATTACAATCCAAAAAAGAAAAACAAGAAAAGATAGAATTTGGATTGAAAGAAGATAAAAAAATATTTATCTCTCCTGTAGCAAAAAAAATGGCTAAAAAAATAGGAATTCCTATAAATGATATTAAGGGGAGTGGAGAATATGGAAGGATCATTAAAAGAGACATAGAATTTTACCAAAAAAAAAATTTAAAGGAAGAAGAACATCACAATACAGTTATTCATTCTTCTATAAGAAAGAAAATAGCAGAACATTTAACTCATTCTAAATTTTCAGCTCCACATTATTATTTATTTAGTGAAATAAATGCGGATAAATTAATTGAATTTAGAAAAAATTTAAATAATAAACTTTCTTTAGAAGAAAAAATATCATTAAATGACATTATTATAAAAGCTGTAGCTCAATCTTTAATTAAACATCCTGATATGAATGTGTCATGGAATGATGAAAGAATTATAATACATTCACATATTCATATTGGAGTTGCTGTAGCTATAAAAGATGGATTGATAGTTCCAGTTATTAAAAATGTAGATCAAAAATCATTATTAAAAATTTCCAAAGAGATTAAAGATAAAATATTACGCTCAAAATCAAAAAAAATACAACCAGAAGAAATAGAAAATAGTACTTTTACAGTTTCAAATTTAGGAATGTATGGAATAGAATTTTTCACTTCCATTATTAATATTCCTAATACATCTATATTATCTGTAGGATCTATTATGAAACGTCCAGTTGTTATAAATGATAAAATTGAAATAGGAAATGTAATGAAAATCACATTATCTTGTGATCATAGAATTATAGATGGAGTTAAAGGGAGTGAATATATTCATTCTCTTATAAATTTTTTGGAAGATCCTATTACCATATTATTTTAATTTTTATTTATTATTTTTTTTATCCATAATAAAAAAATGGGAAATATAAATATTGAAAAAGTTAATAAAGAAAATGTTTTTTCTGAAAAAAAAAATATATTATGAATATATTTTTTTGAAAAAAAAACAAGCTTAATTCCAAGAATGATAATTATACAAAAAGTAGAATGTTTTAACTCTGGAAATTTTTCCATTAATTGAACAAAAAATCCCGAAATCAATCTCATTGACAAAATTCCTATACATACACCTAAAAAAATTAATATCAAATTTTCTGATAAGGCAACAGAAGCAAAAATATTATCAATAGAAAAAGCCAAATCCATCATTTCTATAATGAAAATGACTTTCCAAAAAGAATTTTGTCTATTTTTTAAATTATTTGAAATAGAATTTTTTTTTATAAAAAAATGATTCAATCCTACAAAAATCAAGTAAATTCCTCCTAATGGTTTTAACCACCATATTTTTATTAAAATAGAAGCAAATAATAAACATAGACCTCTGAAAAAATAAGCACCAATAATTCCATATTTTAGAGCTTTTTTTCTATCTTTTTTATTAAGATTAAGAATCATAGAAGCTAATACAGCCGCATTATCTATAGATAAAATACTTTCTATTAAAAATAAATTTCCTATAATAGAAATTGACAAAATAGGATGATGAATAATTTCTGTTATAGATTTTTCAAGATTCATTTTTAAAAACTTTGTAAAGCCTTTAATTTACTGTAAGTTCCTTTTTTTAAAATTAGAGTGTTATGTTTTCCTTCTTCTATAATTTTTCCTTTTTCTAATACAATAATATGATCTGCATTTTGTATAACCGAAGAAGATAATTTGTGTGCAATTACAAGAGATGTTCTATTTTTCATCATTTTACTTAAGGATTGTTGAACTGTAATTTCAGATTCTGTATCTAAAAAAGAAGTAGCTTCATCTAAAATTATAATTGGGGGATCTTTAAATACAGCTCTAGCTATACTAATTCTTTGTTTTTGCCCTAAGGATAATTTATTTCCGTTATATCCTATAATTGTATCATATCCTTTTGGTAATTTTTCTATAAAACAATGAGCATTAGCAATTTTAGCCGCTTTTATGACAGAATTTATAGATATGTTTTTTTCTGTTCCTAATGTTATATTATTAAAAACAGAATCATTAAAAAGAACTGGTTCTTGAGTTACAATGCCTAATAGTTTTCTATAATCTTTAATTTTTAAATATTTCATATTAGTTCCATCTACAGTTATTTCTCCAGATGTTACATCATAAAAATTAGCTAATAAATTGGCTATAGTCGATTTTCCACTGCCTGATCTTCCTATTAAAACTACAGTTTTTCCCTTTTTTAAAGAAAAACTTAAATTTGGAATCAAAATTAGTTTATTGTAACTAAATGAAACATTACGAAATAAAATTTCATTTTCAAAACGAAAAATAGATTTATGTCTAATTTTTTCATTTGATCTACATTTAGTATTCAATATTTCCACAATACGTTCTGCAGCTGCTCTTCCTTTTTGAATATTGGATATAGAATTAACCAAATTTTTTGCTGGACTAATAATTTGAAAAAATAATCCTATGAAAGGAAAAAGTATTTCTGGTCCCATTCCTTTTTTTTCCAAAAAAAGTTTTCCTCCGTACCAAATAATTAAAATCATTGTAATAGAACCAAAAAATTCGCTCATAGGAGAAGCTAATTCTTTTTTTCTATTAACACGAGAAGAAAGTATTTTTTGATATTCAGATACTTGTTCAAAATTTTTTTGCATTTTATTTTCAGCATTGAAAATATTTATAATCTTAGTAGAATTTAAACTTTCTTCTACAACAGAAAATAATTTTCCTAATTGATTTTGAGCCCCTATTGCATCTTTTTTTAAACTATTTCCTATAATAGATAAAAAAACTCCCATTAAAGGGAGGAATAAAAAGCCAACTAACGTCAGTTTATAATTCATAAAAAATAAGGTCAATAAATGAAAAATTACCATAATAGGAGAACTAATCAAATTAGCCAAAGAACTAATAATAGTAACCTCAATCTCATTAACATCATTAGACAATCTAGATATTAAATCTCCATTTCTTTTATTTGAAAAAAAAATTATGGGTAAAGAAAGTATTTTTTTGTGGAAATTATTTCTAATATTTCGAATTATAGAAGTTTTTATTCCTATTAAAAAATATTCGGCTAAATATCGAAAAATATTTCGAATTAAAAAAAGTAAAATAATAAAAATACAAAATATAGCTAAAGTGTTTATTTTTCCATATTTATATGATAATATTTTTGTATAATTATGAAAATATTTAATAATAAAATCAAAGGAAACATTAAAAAAATTAAAAAATGTTGTTTTATTTTTGTATTCAGAAGATTCAAGTAAAATACTCAATACAGGTGAAATAGATATTATGGATATAACTGAGAATAAAGAATATAAAAAATTACATGATATATTGATAATATAATGATATTTATAAGGCTTTGAATAAGCTAAAATTTTTTCAAGTGCATTCATTTAATTTTCTTAATTCCAATCCAATACAATAAAGATAGATATAAAAATTTTTTAATATGTTAATAAAATAATAATTTCATATATATAAATTATGAAAATTTATAGCGAATAGAAATAAAATGCGTGTAAGAAACTTTTTTACAATTTATGTAACCATAATATTGACTACAATTTGTTTATATTACATATCATATAGTATACATTCTGAAAATCAGACTAAGAAAAGTTTAAATCTAGGATTAGATTTAAAAGGCGGAATTAGTCTAATTTTAGATATTTCTGAAAAAGATTTGTTAAAAAAATTTTCTGAAAATTCCCAAAATTTTATTTTTTTAAAAGCACTAGAAAATGCTGATAAGAAAAAAAAAGAAAATCCAAATATAAATTATTTATCATTTTTTATCAATTTCTTTAATCAAGAGATTAAAAATAAAAAATTAAATATCAGTTTATCTTCTCCAAATTTATTTGGAAACAAATCAAATATTGAAGATATTGATCCTAATAGTTCTGATTTTGAAGTCGAAAGATTTTTAAAAAAAAAAGTAGAATCATCTATAATTTCTATTCAAAAAATTTTGAGATCCAGAATAGATAGATTTGGAATTATACAACCCAATATTCAAAGAATAAAAAATTCTAATCGAATTTTAATAGAATTATCTGGAATAAAAAATATAGATAGAATAAAAAATATTTTAGAAAAAAAAGCGGAATTACATTTTTTTGAAACTTATAATTTTCAAGAAATTATTTCATACTTTAATACAATTAATAAATTTTATAAGAAAAAACATTCTGAAAGGATGAAATCTTTTATAGATTTTTTGAATATCCCACTTATTAAATCTTCAAATATAGTTGGATTAGTTCATGTAAAACATAAAACAATCATTTCCAATTTTTTAAACTCTTTGGAGGCTAAAAATTCTTTACCGTATTATTTGCATGATGTAAAATTTTTATGGGGGTCGAAAAATTTCGAGAATTTTTGTCAATTATTTGCTGTAAAAATAAATGAAGAAGAAACGTATCATTCTTTAAACGGAGATATGGTAACTCACGCTTACAAATCTTTTGGCCCTTCAAATGAAATATCTATAAATATAAAAATGAATCAAGAAGGAACTAAAAAATGGAAAATATTTACAGAAAAAAATATGGGAAAAAATGTCGCAATAGTACTTGATAATTTCGTATACGCTGCCCCTGTAGTCAAATCAGTCATTCCAAATGGAATGTCTCAAATATATGGAGATTTTTCCATACAAGAATCGAATGATTTAATAAATGTATTAAATACAGGAGAATTGCCTACTTCTGTAAAAGTTATTCAAACTGACATAATAGGTCCTTATTTAGGGAAAGAATCCATTCGAAATGGAATCACATCTTTTTTAATAGCCTTATTTTTTATATTTATTTGGATGTTTTTTTATTATTCCATTCCAGGATTATATGCGAACATTGTCCTTTTTTTTAATATAATATTTATTTTTGGTGTTCTTATTTCCATGAATGCAGTTTTGACATTTCCTGGTATTGCAGGTATTATATTAACATTAGCAATGTCCATGGACGCTAATATTCTGATTTATGAAAAAATTAAAGAAAATATAAAAAATAAAATTTATATATTAACATCTATTCATAATAGTTATACATTACAAGGGGCTTTATCATCTATTATAGATGGACAAATTACCACTTTATTATGTGGGATTATTTTATATTATTTTGGAATAGGACCAATCCGAGGATTTGCTACTACCTTAATTATTGGAATCATAATATCTATGTTTACCTCCATTTGTTTAGGAAGATTATTTTTAGAATGGCATTTAAAAAAGTATAAAAAAATTTTTTTTAGAAATTTTTTGAATAAAATTCAAAATGTACAATATGATTTTTTATCTAAAAGGAAATGGATTTATATGATTTCTTCTATTCTGATTATTGTTAGTATACTTTCTTTTTTCTTAAAAGGCTTCAATCTTGGATTAGATTTTGTTGGAGGCCGTTCTTACGTAATTCTTTTTGATCGTAAGATGGTTCCTGAAAAAATTTCGGAAATTTTGTCAAAAACTTTTATAGAGAATGGAAAACCTTCCTTTCCGAGAGTACAAACATTTAGAGATGAAAATCAACTAAAAATAGTCACAAAATATAAAATATGGGAAGAAAACAATCAAGTAGATGAAATAATTTTAAAAAAAATATTTACAGCCTTAAAAGCTTTCTTTCCTATCAATTTTGAGGATTTTAAAAAAATAAAAAAAAATAAATCATTAGGAATTTTATCTGTTGAAAAAGTAGGACCTGTAATAGCTCAATATATGACTAATAAAGCATTTATTTCTATTATAATTTCTTTAATAGGAATTTTTACATATATTTTGATAAGATTCAAAAAATGGCAATTTGGATTTGGTGCAACAATCTCTTTAATTCATGATTCCATTATCGTACTTGGAGTCTTTTCTTTTTTTCACGAAAAATTTCCTATTCTAGAAATAGATCAGACTTTTATAGCTGCTTTATTAACGATAATAGGTTATTCAATTAATGATACCGTAATAGTTTATGATAAAATTAGACAAATTTCAAAAAAAACATCATTTCTTATGAAAGATACCATAAATAAAGGGATTTGCACCTCTTTAACAAGAACTATAAATACTTCTTTTATCACTTTATTAGTAATTTTGATTATTTTTTTAGTTGGAGGAAAAGTTCTTCATAGTTTTATGTTAGCTTTATTTATTGGAATCAGTATAGGGACTTATTCCTCTATCTTTATTGCCCCATCTATAGTATATGATTGTTGTAAAAAAAATATAAAAAAATGAAAAATTTTTTATTTATTAGTTTAGAAGAAAGTTTCTTTATCATTTTTATAGCTATACTTATTTTTGGTCCTAAAAAAATACCTGACATAGCTCGTGGATTAGGAGAAGGAGTACGATACTTAAGAAATGCAAAAACAAAAATTAAAAATGAAATTATTAAAAATAATATTGATCAATCTATAAAAAAAAAAGAAATTTCTGATGATGAAGAAAAAAAAGTAAAAAAATATATTCCTCCTTTTTCTATAAAACGAAATAATTAAATATTTTTTCTATAATCTATAATATTAGATTTTTCAATTAATACATTTCCTATTTTTTCTAAAATATTTTTTCTCAACTTAGTATTTAAAGATTCTATTTCATAAGAAAAATAAGAAATATTTTTATATGTATTAAAACGTTTTAATGGTCTTATGAAAAAAACTCCTCTTTCTCCTAATATTGGTTTAGAAATTTCATACAATTTTAAGGAAAATGCATATCCCACTACTTTAGGTTCTTTGTAGTCTCCAATCATAGATTGATCAAAATTGATTTTACAAGATTTATTTATTTTTTTAGAAAAACAAAAAGCTATTTTTTTCAAATTTATATGTTTATTTTTTATCATTTTATATAAAAAATGATCTATTTTTTTATTCATAAGAAAAGGAATGATATGATTTTTTATTTTTTCAATAGGATATCCTTTTTTTTGAATTTTAGATAAAAAAACCATAATATGATCTTTATTTGAAGTAGAAAAAATTTTTATATCTCCCTCCTTTCTATTTTTTTCATAAGACCAATTTATGATTTCTTTATCTACTTCGGTATTTAAATCGTGAATATTCCATTGATAATTTTTGATTTCTTTCAAAAAAATAGTTTCATATCTTTTTTTTCTTGCATTATTAATAAATGTATTTAAATTTGAATTTTTATTTTCTTTCATGAATTGAACAGTTTTTTGATAAAGGATCTCTTCCGTTTTTCTTGATGGAGTCAATGTTTTAATTATTATAGCAAATTGATAAACAGGTTTGATATCTTTTATGTCGTCAATTCTAATGATATGATATCCAAATTTCGTTTCAGTTAAACCTATTGTTCCTTTTTTATTTTTTGAAGAAAAAAAATGAAATGATCCCTCCCCCTTAAATGTTTCATTTTGTTCTTCATATTTCATCCATCCTAAATTACCTTTATTATTTTTGGCATTGATGATATCATCAGATTTTTTCGTTACTAATGAATTGAATTGATCAGGATTTTTAACAAGAAAATCATACATTGTTTTCGCTATTTCTTTAGCTTTTTTTTTAGTCCTATTTTTGGAAAAACGTACAGACTCCTTATGAGAAATTAATATATGGCTGGATAAAACGGAATTGTATACCATATTTTTTCCAGTTAGTTTAGCCATAATATAAATATTGTTATCTTTAACAGGGCCAAACATACTTCCAACTTTATTGTTTTTCACCACAAAATGTTGTAAAATAATAGGAAGATTTTTTTTTAAATAAAAATTTCTATCAAAAGGTTTTTCAGATTGATTAGAAACAATTATAGAATTATGATTCGAAAATCGAAATTTATTAAATAATTTTTTCATTTCAATATCCATATTATTTTCATCATCCAATGATGGACGAGAACGGAAAACTACAAAACTGAGGTTTCTTAAATTTTCTTTTTTGTAAAGAAATTTATTTTTATGAATAAAATCATAAATATCGTCACTTTTGATTCTATAATATCTTTTTTCTATTTCTGAATAAGGAATAAATATATAATCAATTATGGAAAATTTATTTTTATTTCTATAATTTAATTGAGCTTCTACAAAAGATGTATTCAATCCATACATCAACATTTCTACATATTTTTTTGCAAGGATTCTTTTTGGAATACTCTTTTTTTCATAAAACCAAATATTTTTTTCTGCTTCTATTTGAGGGGCTAAATTTGAAGGAATTTTTTCTAAATTTTTTAAATACAATTTAAATTTTTCTATATTCATTTTCCCATTTTCATTTTGAAAATCAATAATTTTACTATATATAGATTGTTTTTCTATTGCTTTCCAAAAATCTTTTTTTGTACTTTGTATTCCTAATTTATTAGCTTGTTGATTTAGTATTTTTTCATGAACTAATAGTTTCCAAGCGTCATTTTTTAAATAATGATCAGGCTCATCTTCACGAAATCGTTTCAAAAATTGAAAACAATCAAGATATTCATTTAAAAAAATATTATCTCCATTTACTTTTCCAATAATATCGGAATTTTCAGTAAAAAATTTTAGAATAATATTAGGATCTAATATAAAAAATATTAAAGATATGATTATGAAAAAGAAAACGAACCATGTATTTTTTCTGATTTTTTCTAAAAAACTCATTTTAAATTTTTTTTTTAAGAAAAACTTCTTCTATTTTATTTTTAGATACTTTTTTAATTTCAATAAAAAAATTATTATTAATAATAATTTTATCTCCATTTTTTGGAATATCTCCTGTATAAGTAACAATCAATCCTCCTAAAGTTTCATATTTATCAGATTGAGGAAGATCTAAATTATATTTAGCATTAATAAAATCAATTTCTAAACGTGCAGAAAATAAAAATTCACAATCATTTAATTTATTATCCAATAACAAATTCTCATCATGTTCATCCTTTATATCTCCAAGAAATTCTTCTAAAATATCTTCTATAGTTATCATCCCAGCTGTCCCTCCATATTCATCTAAAACAATAGCAATACTTCTTTTTTTTTTAATTAAAAGATCCATTATTTCCCTTACGGGAGTAGTTATATAAACTGATTCTACTGATCTAATTATAGATTCAATATTGTTTGGTTTTTTTAGTAATTCTAAATAATGAATATAACCTATAATATTATCTATATCATTTTTATAAATTACTATTTTAGATAAGCCACTTTCAGTAAAAATATTTCTAATTCTATCTGTAGAAGAGTATGTTAGATTAAAACAAACTATTTCCTTTCTAGGGACCATACATTCTCGTGCTTTTTTTTCAGAAAAATCTAGAGCTTTATGAAAAATTTCAATTTCAGATTCTATAAACTCTTTTCCTTTTACATTTTTTTCTATATTTTCTGATAAAAAACAAATCAAATCTTCTTTATCAAAAATTTTCTTTTTATTATTTTCTTGTTCTCCTAAAATTTTTAAAAAAATATTAGAAATACAAATAATAGAGTTTGTAATAGGAGAGAATATTTTATATATTATATATGCAGGGATAATGAACAAACTCAATAATTCATTTGAATATACACTAAATATTATTTTTGGTATGAATTCTCCAATAATCAAAATAATAGTAGCAGAAAAAACTGTTTCCAAAAAAATCATCCATAAAGAATTATCTAAAAATTCTTTTGGAAAAATATACAAAAATAATTTCCCCATATAAATCCCATATATAACTAATGATATAGTATTCCCAATTACCATTGTAGTAATAAATTTTTTGGAATTACTAATACTTTTTGAAAGTAATTTAGAATGAAAAGATCCTTTTTTGTTTTCTTTTTCTAATTCTATTTGAAATAAACTAGAAGAAATTAAAGCCATTTCCATACCAGAAAAAAAAGCAGATACAAGAATAGTAATAAAAACTATACTAATATGAAAAATTATATTATTTAACAGGCAAAGTTCCACTAATATTTTTTAATCTAATTTTTTTTAAATCATCAGAAGCTTCTATTCCGTTTGTTGCATGTAGTATAATTCCATCTGAATTAGATACGATTGTTGTATATTTTTTATTAAATATTTTTTTATTTTTTCTATCCCAAAAAATCTCCTCTGTTTTCAATAAAAAACCTTCAGGACTCATAATTTTGATATTTCCTTTAATATGATAAAATATTTGATCAATTGATTTTACCCAATCAGCACTAAGGTAAGTACATTTTTTAGTATCTTTATTATAAATAAATAAATTTAAACCATTCGGAAATAAAGTATAGAAGTCATATTCTATAATAACGGGAGAATAAATAGTAAATTTTAAGTATCCTTCTTCTTTATAGAAAATCCTTGTTTGAATAAGGATATTTTTAGGTAATTTTTTTCGTTTTTTTACTATTAAAGAATTTCTATTCACACAAGAAAATAGAACAAAAAATAATAAAAAAATAGAATAATGAAATTTATTACTGATTATTTATTGTATTTTTATTTTATTTTTTTGTATTTTTTGTATGGTATCTTAGCTCAGTAGGTAGAGCAAAGGACTGAAAATCCTTGTGTCCCCGGTTCGATTCCGGGAGATACCACTGTTTATGCTTACTTATTTATTCCTAATTCTTTTTTAACGGCTTCAGTAATATCCTCCCCTTTATTGACTAATACTCCTTTTCCAGGACTACAATCGTCAACTCTGATAATATTTTTATCTTTATCTATTACTTTATGAATAGCATTTTCTATTTTCTTGTATATAGGATTTAATAGTTTATTTTGTTTTTTAGTTAAATCATCTGCCGCTGTTTTTTGATAAGCATGAGCTCTTGCCTGCAAAATTTCTAATTCTTTTTTAAGAATTGGATTTTTATTTTTTTGAAATTTTTCTGCTTTTTTATGGAATTCTTTTGCTAATTTATCTAAAATATTTTCATGAATTTTACTAATTCTATCTAATTCTTTTTGAGCAGTAGAAAATTCTGACATTTTTTCTATCAAAGCTATACTATTTAGGCAAACTATTTTTCTATGACATTCCATAGAATATGAATGATATCCAAATAAAAATAGAAATAATAGAAAATAAAAAATTGTATTTTTTTTCATATGATCTTTTATGTTTTTATTTGTGTTATCTTACAAATCTTTTCCTATTATAAAATGTATTTTCCCTTTTGATTTTTTAAAACCATGAACTATATCATTATCTATAGGATATCCAAAATCTACTCCTAAAACACCTATTGGAGTCCAAAATAAACGAATTCCAAATCCAAAAGATTTATTTAGAATTAATGGATTAAATTTTTTGTAAGAATTATTGACATTTCCTCCTTCTATAAAACAAGTAGTCCAAAGTTTTAAATTTGATAAGTTCTTAATTAAATAACGCATTTCCAAAATGAATTTATTATAAATTGTTCCACCATTATTTAATATCTGATCTTTAGAAGAATATCCTCTTAATGGAATATAATCTTTATCATGTAATTTTGATCCTGATAAATTATTCTTCACTCCTCCTATATAAAATTTTTGAAACGAAAACAATTCTTTTGAATCATTGTATCGTCCCAAACAACCTAATTCTCCTCCTGCTTTCAAGATCATGTTCTCTATAATTTTATGATACCAAAAGAAAATTATTTTTAATTTAAAATACTCCATCCATTCCTTATTTTCATTTTTATTAAAAATTACGGAATATGGAAAAGTAAACATACTATGAAATTGTATTCTGGATCCTTGAAATGGAAAAATGATATCGGGAATTGTTGAAAATCTTTGTAATGAAATTAAATAACTGAGATTATTGAATTTACGTTTTTGATATAAATTAGAAGATATTTCTTTTTTATAAATAAATTTTTCGTAATCTATAGACATTAAAATTTTTGAATAAGGATCTAAAAAAGTTAAAGACTTATTTAAATCAACAGAAACCCCTATTTTTTCTAAAAAATGCTTTTCTTCATGTGATATTTTAGTATTTTTATATATTTGATACAAAAAATCTAAATCTTCTTCGTTTTTTATTTTTTGGATTAAGTATTGACTTTTAAAAGTAAGAGAAGTAGAAGATTTTCTCTCTATCCAGGGTTCTGTAAAAGAAAAACCATAAGATTTAAAATCTTTTCCTAATTGACTATGAATAATTAATTTCTGTCCGTCTCCTTGAGGGATAGGATTCCATAAATTCCACTTAAAAATATTTTTAATAGAAAAATTTCCAAAATTTAACTTAAAATTTCCAATAATTTTTCTAAAATCTTTTCCTCCAAATCCTCCATAAAATTGAAATTCATTTGTATTTTTTTCTATAACATGCCATTCTATATCTATCAATCCATTTTTTTTAGTTTTTTTAATTTCATAATATACTTTCTTAAAAAGATTTAAATTTTCTAAATGCAATAAACTATATTTTATTTTATAAATAGAAAAAAGATCTCCAGGATAAGTTTGTAATTCTCTTCTGATGACATGATCCTTAGTTATTGAATTTCCTAATATTATCACTTGATTTATATAAACTGGTTGATTTTCCTTAATTTTAATTTCCAAATCTATTTTATTATCTAAAATGATTTTTTCCATAAAAGAAATATCAACAAATAAGTAACCTAAATTTAAATAGGCATACAAAATACTATTAGTATAAGAAGGATTTAAAATATTTTTTTTAATTCCAATTTGATTATACACGTTTCCTTTTTTATAAAATAAAATTTTATTTAAAAAATCTGTTTTTAATTTTTTATTCCCTAAGATACTAACGTTTCCTAAATAATATTTTTTCCCTTCTATTATTTTTATCTTTATTCCATAATTTCCGGATTGTTTTTTCCATATCGAATCTAAAAATACTTTAATATCAATAAATCCCATCGATTTATATTTATTAATAATATTTTTTAAGTTTTTTTTTATATTTTCTTCAATAAAAAGAGGTTTTTCAATTCTATAAATTAGAGATAAAAAATTTTTTTTAGTTTTATTCATTAGATCAAGTAATTCTTTATATAGAATTGTTTGATTCCCATCAAATAATATTTCTTCTATTTTAATTTTTTTTCTTTTATTTATATACAAACATAATACGTTTTTCTTATCCCCTTCCTTCTTTATTTCACTTGTTATATCTATTTCATGATATCCTTTTTTTGTATAATATTCTTGGATATCATTTTTTACAGTTTGTATCAAATCACCAGAATTCTTATTTCCTATTTTAATTCTTTTTATAATATCAGAAAATTGATCTTTTTTAATTCCTGTTATTTTTATTTCATGAATTTCTTCTAAATCTTCTAATTCAAAAAATAAATCAATTTCATTTTCATTGTTATATAAATTTTTTTTATAAATGGATATATTTTTAAAAAGATTACTTTTCCACAACTTTTTTACAGCATTATCCGTTTTTATTCCATCAACATCAATTAGTTCTCCTGGAAAAATACCTGATAATTCAGAAATAAAACGATTATCATATTTAGTTTTTCCTGTAATATGTATTTCTCTCACAATGAAAGAAGTATTCTTATTATTTGTAATAAAATTATTCTCATTTTTAACAGAAAATGAGTATACTTGTTGTATTTGCATTATTATTATAAATAAATAAAAAATGCTATTTATAAAGAGATTTTGTTTCATGAATACAAAAAATTATTCTACGTTTCCAAAACGACGTTTTCTTTTTTGATAGTTTATTATAGCTTCGAAAAAATCTTTTTTCCGAAAATCAGGCCATAAAATATTTGTAAAATATAGTTCGGCATAAGCAGATTGCCAAAGTAAAAAATTGCTAATACGTTGTTCTCCACTTGTTCTAATAATTAAATCTACATCTGGTAAATTTTTAGTATATAAATGATTTTGAAAAAAAGAATAATTTATATCTTTTATCGAAAACAAACCGTTGTATATTTTTTCAGCAATATTTTTTGTTGCTCTTAAAATTTCTTCTCTAGCACTATAACTCAATGCTAAAATCAAAGTTCCAGATGTATTATATTTTGTTTTTTTCATGAAAAAAAATAGTTCTTTTTGAATCATTTCAGAAAATCTTTCGACTTCTCCTATAATAAGAATTTTAACATTTTTTTCATGAATTTCTTCAAAATTAATTTTTAAATTTTTATAAAATAAATGCATTAAATCATCTATTTCCTGTTTAGGTCTATTCCAATTTTCTGAAGAAAATACATATAAAGTTATATAAGGTATTCCTAGCTCTTTACATCCATTTATAGTATCTTTTACAGACTGAATCGCTTTTTCATGACCAAATGTTCTCATTTTACCTCTTTGTTCAGCCCAACGACCATTTCCATCCATAATAATAGCTACATGATGAGGAATATTATTATAGTCTATTTTTTTTAATAATTTTTTCATAAAAAACCATAAATACATCTTTTTTTTTTACAAAGATATAAATAAAAAATAAAGATTTTTATATTCAATTTCGTTGATCCATTCCCCATAAAAGTTTTTCTCTTAATGTTTTATAATATGTATTTTTTCCTTCTTGAAAAATATATATATAAAAAGGAGCTTTTTTAATGGATAATTCATTTTTCTGATTCAAAGAAATTAATCTAGTATCCATAGACAAAGAATAAGATTTTACACGACTATGTATTTTTAAATATATTTTTTTATGATCTGATATAATTAATGGACGTGAAAATAAGTTATGTGGAGATATAGGTGTCAAGACGAAATTTTTATTTTCAGGACTTATGATAGGCCCACCACAGCTTAAAGAATACCCGGTTGATCCAGTTGGGGTAGAAATAATCAATCCGTCGGCCCAATAAGAAGTTAAAAATTCATCATCTATATAAGCATCTATAGTGATCATAGAAACTGTTTCTTTTCTAAGAATCACAATTTCATTTAATGCAAAATTAAAAAACTTCCGATAATTTTTTACAGAAGTTTCTAACGATAATAAACTTCTAGGCATAATATGAAATTTTCTATTAAAAATTTGATCTATTTTTTTTATAAAAACATCTTTATTAAAAGTTGCCAAAAAACCTAAATTTCCCGTATTGACTCCAACTATAGGAATACCAGAATCTCTAATTAATGTAATAGCAGACAATATGGTCCCATCTCCTCCAAAAGTAAACATTAAATCAAAATTTTTATAGGCTAATTCCTTATAATGAGAAAATACAGGAAAATCTAAATTTTTGAATTCTTTAAAAGAAGACAAAACATTAAAAAATGATTTTTCAATATGAATCTCTATTGAATGATTAGATACATAGCCTATGAACTGATTTAAATATGGTATATTTTTTTCGTAAAATTTTTGTCCATATATGGCTATTTTCATATTTTAATTTTATTAAAAAACAATAAAATTTAAAAATTAATTGTTTTATTATCTTTAATCAAAGATAAAATAAAGAGATTAATTTTTTAAAAAAATAAAATACAAGATGAAAGAATCTTTGTTCCCGGCAAAAATATTGTTATTTGGAGAATATGGAATTTTGAAAAATTATAGTGGACTTTCTATTCCTCATAATATTTATAAAGGAACTTTAAAAATCCATTCCGAATTGAATAAAGATATTTTATGTTCCAATTATGAGATTAAGAAATTTTATAATTTTTTATCCATTTTAGAAAAAAAAAAACGAATTTTAACAAAATTGGATTTAAATAAATTACATCAAGATATACAAAAGGGAATATTTTTTCATTCAAATATTCCTCAGGGATATGGAGTGGGAAGCTCTGGAGCATTAGTAGCTGCTATTTATGATAAATACGCAAAAAATAAATTAAAAGGATCTTTTAAACACAATATTATAATATTAAAAAAAATATTCAGTCAAATGGAATCTTTTTTTCATGGAAAAAGTTCCGGAATAGATCCTTTAATCTGTTATTTAAATAAACCTTTACTCATTCGATCTAAAACAGATATTTCTATAATAGGGATTCCAAAAAAAAATGAAGGAAAAGGAGCAGTATTTTTGTTAAACTCTGGAGCCCCTAGTAAATCTGATACTATGATAAAATTTTTTTTAAATAAACTAAAACATGATAAATTTCAAAAAATTTTATTTGTAGAATTTATAAAATATAATGAGAAATGTATTGAAGCTTTTTTAAAAGAAGATTTTAAAATTTTATTTACAAATGTAAAACTATTATCTACTTTGATTTTTAATCATTTTCGATTTATGATATCCAAAAACTTTTGGAAAATATGGAAAAATGGAATATTCAATAATATTTATTATTTAAAATTGTGTGGGTCTGGAGGAGGTGGTTTTATTTTAGGTTTTACTCAAAATTATAACTTATCCAGAATCAAATTGAAGAAATACACAATGGAAGTCCTTTTTCGTTTTTAATTTATTCTTTTATGCATCATAAAATTAGATTAAATCATTATTTATCCAATGCAGGAATTTCTTCTAGAAGAAAAGCGGATCAACTTATTCAATCTGGAGCAATAGAAGTGAATGGAAAACCTGTTTTCAAATTAGGAACTGTTATTCATACAAATGATATTGTTAAATTTCATGGATCAAAAATAAAATCTAAAAATAAAATTTATATATTACTCAATAAACCTAAAGGATTTATTACAACTACACGTCAACGAGATCAATTAAATAGAAAAACAGTAATGAATTTAATTTCCTGTTTTCCTGAAAATAGGATTTTTCCTGTAGGAAGATTAGATTATTCGACCACAGGAGTTTTACTCTTAACAAATGATGGGAATATAGCTGAAAAATTGACTCATCCTAAATATCATATAAAAAAAATATATCATGTATCATTAAATAAAAAAATTAGAAATCAAGATTTAGATCAAATAAGAAAAGGAAAAATTTACCTAAAAGAAGGAAAAGTAAAAGTCATTTTTGTAAATAAAAAAAACGCTAAAAATAAAATAGAAATAGGATTATATATAGGATGGAATAAAGTTATTAAACGAATTTTTAAAAAACTAAATTATAAAGTAATTCGATTAGATAGGATTAATTTTGGTGGACTTACTAAAAAAAATCTTAAAATAGGAAATTGGTGTTTTTTAAATAAAGACAAAATAGAAAATATTATTAAATAATAATTTTTGCATGTATGAAAGTAATTACCATTATTAATGGTCCTAATTTAAACCTTTTAGGAATTAGGGAACCTGAATTATACGGGAATAAAAATTTCTTAAACTATCTGAATGAATTAAAAAAAAAATTATATTCTAATATAAAAATTATTTATTATCAAAATAATAGTGAAGGAAAAATTATAGATATACTACATTCTGTAGGATTTAAATCGGATGGAATCATCCTTAACGCAGGGGCTTATACTCACACTTCTATAGGAATTGCTGATGCCATAAAATCTATTTCTTCTCCTGTTATAGAAGTTCATATTTCTAACATTTATTCCAGAGAATCTTTTAGAAAAAAATCATTTCTTTCTCCTGTTTGTAACGGAACAATTTTTGGATTTGGATTAAAATCTTATGAATTAGGAATAATGAGTTTTTGTTTATGAGATTGATAAAAATTGTTTAATTTTTTGATATATCGAATTAAATTATTGATTCCATATTTATTTTTTACGGAAACTTTAAACCATATAGGCATAATAGGAAAACCATTTTGTTTAATTTTATCAATACAGAATAAAATATTTTCATCAATCACTCTATGATTTTTAAATTTATCTGTTTTTGTGAATACAATATAAAAATGTATTTTTGGATCGTTTAATTTTTGTATAAAATTTAAATCTATTTCTTGCATAAGAAATCTACAATCTATTAATAAAAATAAAACAATAATATTTTTTTTGTAAAAAATATAATCTGTAATTAATTTTTGCGTTTTTTTTTTATTTTTCTTTACATAAGAATATCCATAACCTGGTAAATCGACCAAATACCATTTATGATTTATTAAAAAATAATTAATACATTGTGTTCTTCCAGGAGAAGAAGAAACTTTAGCTATTTTTTTTTGAGCTATACTATTTATCAAACTAGATTTTCCTACATTAGATCGTCCTACAAAAGCATATTCAGGAAAATTATGAATGAATAATTGATTAATATTTTTTAAACTTTTTTTAAATTTTACAGAAAAAATTTTCATGATTAAAATCAAATTTAGAAAGCCATTTTTCTAATATTTCTATAAATATTTTAGGATGTTCCATCATTGGAACATGGCCACATTTGTCTATCCAATGTAATTCTGAATGAGGTAACAATCTATGAAATTCTTTTGCTACTTCTGGGGGAGTGACATTATCTTGTTTTCCCCAAATTAAACAAATAGGTTGTTTAATAACAGATAAATCTTTAGACATATTATATTTCATAGCGCTTTTTGCAATATATAAAATTTTGATTCCTTTTTTTTTATCATTAACAATATGAAAAACTTCATCTACTAATTCCTTTGTAGCTATATTAGGATCATAAAATACTTCTTGTGATTTTTTCCGAATATATTCATAGTTTTCTCTTTTAGGAAAAGCGTCTCCGAAAGCTTTTTCAAATAATCCTGAACTTCCTGTCAAAACCATAGAATGGACTAAATCTAGTCTTTTTTTTGCTATGATTAAAGCAATATGTCCTCCGAGAGAATTTCCTATTAAAGTAGCCTTTTGAATTCCTATTTCCATTAAAAATTGGGTAACATATTTAGATATGTTATAGATATTAGTCAAGAATAATGGAAGCTTGTAAAGAGGTAATGTAGGAATGATAACTTGATAACCTTTTTTTGGAAAAAAATCTAAAATAGCTTTGAAATTACTTAATCCTCCCATTAACCCATGAAGCAAAATTAAAGGATGACCTTTCCCTTTTTTTATATGAGGAAATTTTTTTTCTTTCTTTTTAATAAGATCAAACATAACATCATATGATTTTTTTTATATTTTTTAGTATTTCATTATTGATTTATAAACAATAAAGTAAGCTTCTTTAGCTGCCATTTCTTCTGATCTTTTCTTCGAAGAACCTCTCCCTTTAGTTTGAATTCCAGATTTTGATATTGTAAATTCAGATAAATAAATAATTTTATTTTGATTTTTATTTTCTTTAAAAGTTTTAAAATTTATGAAAAGTTTATTTTTTTGAGCCCATTCTATAATCCATCCTTTATAACTGAAAATTTCATTTTGCAATTTTTTTATATTGACATGAGGATGTAATATTTTTTTATATACAAAATTTTCACAACTTTTATATCCTTTTTCTAAACAAATAAACCCTATTAAAGCTTCAAGGGTATTTCCGAATATATTATCAGATATCATAGATTGATCGAAAAAAAGATCTGCAATCGTTAATTTTCTAGAAATTTCATTTAGATTTTTTCTACATACTATTTTAGATCGTATTTGAGTTAACTCCCCTTCTTTTTTTTTAGGAAATTTTTTATATAAAAAATGTGATATAATAGAATTTAATACAGCATCTCCCAAAAATTCTAATCTTTGAAAATAAATAGAATAATTTTGATTTAAATTCCTTTTTTTCGTGGAAAAACTATATATGAATGCTTCCTTTAAAAATTTGGTATCTTTTGGACAAAAGCCTAATATTTTTATCAATTTACCAACTAAGATAGAATAATCATTTTTTTCAAAAAAAGTATTATTTTCAAATAACATTTATTTTTTAAATAAAATAGAAACATTATGTCCTCCAAAACCAAAAGTATTGCATATACTAATTTTTACTTTTTTTTTGATCGCTTTATTTGGAGTTAAATTAATTTTTGTATTTATATTTTTATCTATATGGAATAAATTTATAGTTGGAGGTATTATTCCCTTTGTTAAAGGTAGAATAGAAGCTATTGCTTCTATTGCTCCAGCTGCACCTAATAAATGTCCAGTCATTGATTTTGTAGAATTAATATTAATATTGTGTATATTTTTATGAAAAACTTCTTCAAGTGCTTTTATTTCTGCAATATCTCCTAATCGAGTAGATGTTCCATGAGAATTAATATGATCAACTTCATTACATTTAATTTTTGCATCTTTAATAGCTGATTTCATAGCTAAAATAATTCCTTTTCCTTCTGGATGAGGAGCCGTAATATGGTAAGCATCTCCAGACATTCCAACTCCTCCTATTTCCGCATATATATTAGCTCCTCTTTCTTTAGCGTGTTTATATTCTTCAAGGATAAGACACCCTGCCCCTTCTCCTAATACAAACCCATCCCTATTTTCATCAAAAGGACGTGATGCAGTTTTATAATCTTCATTTCTGGTAGATAATGCATGTAAAGCATTAAAACCACCTACTCCACTTTGTGTAATCGCAGCCTCAGATCCTCCAGTAACCATAATATCAGCTTTTCCTAAACATATTAAGTGATAAGCGTCTACAATTGCATTAGAAGAAGAAGCACAAGCAGATACTGTAGCATAATTTGGACCATGAAGACCATAATTCATAGAAATAAAACCAGCTGTAATATCTATAAGCATTTTTGGAATGAAAAATGGACTAAATCTAGGATATTTTCCTCCATGTATATAATCTGAAATAGATTCTTCTAAATTTAAAAGGCCTCCAATTCCAGAAGCCCAAATCACTCCTATTTTTTCTTTTTTTTCTTTTGAAAAATCGATTCCACTATTTTTTATAGCCTCTTCAGAAGCAACAATGCCATATTGTGCACAAGGATCTATTTTTCGTCTTTCTTTTTTATTAAAAAAAATACTTGGATCATAATTTTTTAGTTCACAAGCAAATTTAGTCTTATATTTTTTAGTATCGAAATAAGTAATAGGGGCACAACCGTTTTTTCCGTTAACAAGAGAACCCCAATATTCTTCTACAGTATTTCCTATAGGAGTAATAGAACCAATCCCAGTAACTACTACTTTTTTAAGTTTTTCCATATCCATACATAAAAAAATATCTGTCTAATCAGTTTTTTTTTCTTCTGCATTCTTTTTATCCATCAAAAGATTTTCTATAGCCTGTACGGCTTCACCTACTGTTGTTATTTTTTCAGCTTTTTCATCCGAAATACTAATATTAAACTCTTTTTCAAACTCCATAATGAGTTCTACTATATCTAGGGAATCTGCTCCTAAATCATGGGTAAAACTAGCAGAAGGAGTTATATCACTTTCTTCTACGCTTAATTTTTCTACAATAAGAGCATTGACTTTGGATGCTATATCAGACATAGATTCAAAATTTTTTTTATGATACAAAATTAGCAAACTTTTGTAAATCATATATAAATTTGCTTTACGGATAAACAGTACATGACATATGATCTTTTTTTCTCTAGAAAATTATGGGATTTCGAATTCTTCATATAATTGGCAATTGACGCCTTATGAATTACAACAAATTATTATTCAAAACAACATGGGAATTGAAACAAAATCAGGAGTTTTAGCTGTAAATACAGGTGTTTTTACGGGTAGGTCTCCAAAAGACAGATTTATTGTTAAAGATAATATTACAGAAAAAAAAATTTGGTGGGATGAAAAGTATAATCAATCTTTTGATTCAGAAAAATTTGATTTTTTATATCAAAAAGTATCTCAATATTTATCGGGAAAAACGTTATATATCCGAGATGGATATCTTTGTTCGGATAAACGTTATCAATTAAATGTACGTTCTATTAGTGAATATCCATGGTCTGATCTATTTATTCACAATCTATTTTTTAGATTTACAAAATTAGAAATTATTTTACCAGATTGGTTATTATTATGTGCTCCAGGATTTAAAGCTGATCCTATAAAAGATGGAACACGAAATAAAAATTTTTCTATATTAAATTTTTCTAAAAAAATAATTCTGATTGGAGGATCAGGATATACAGGAGAAATTAAAAAATCTATATTTTCTGTATTAAATTTTATACTTCCTACATATAGGAATGTTTTTCCAATGCATTGTGCCGTAAATGTAGGAAAACACAAAAAAGATACAGCTATCTTTTTTGGATTATCCGGAACAGGAAAAACTACTATTTCTAATGATATTAATAGAAATTTGATTGGAGATGATGAACATGGATGGACTTATGATAACATTGTATTTAATTTTGAAGGAGGATGTTATGCCAAAATATTGGGTATTTCTAAAAAAAATGAACCGATGATTTATCATGCTATAAAAAAAGGAGCTATGTTAGAAAATGTAATTTTCAAAAAAGAAACTAGAGAAGTAGATTTTTTTAATGACAGCATTACTCAAAATATGAGAATAAGCTATCCTATTTATTTTATAAAAAATATTGAAAAAAAACTATTGTCTTCTAATATAAAAAATATTTTTTTTCTAACATATGACGCATTTGGAGTCTTACCTCCTATAGCTAAACTTAATAAAGCTCAATCTTCTTATTATTTTTTATTAGGATATACATCTAAAGTAGCTGGAACTGAATTTAATATTCAAAAAAAACCAAAAGCGACTTTTTCTTCTTGTTTTGGTGCTCCTTTTATGCCTTTACATCCCGTACAATATACAAAAATGTTAATGAAAAAATTAGAGAATACTGAAATCAATGTTTGGATGGTAAACACTGGATTGATATCAGGAGGGGATTCATTTGGATCTCGCATTAAATTAGATGATACACGTAAAATTGTACAAAATGCTTTGAATGGTTTTTTATTAAAAGTACCATACGAAATATCTCCCATTTTTAATTTTAAAATCCCAAAATATTGTCCAGGAGTATCTTCTTCTTTATTGAATCCTAAAAATTCGTGGAAAAATAAAAAAATGTATCAAAATCAAGTCAAAATACTTGCTAAAAAATTTATTCAAAATTTTGATACATATAGACAAAACATAGACAAAAATATTTTATCCGGAGAACCTATTTTAGAATAAGCATATTTATAAATTTTTGTATTTTTTGCAATATTTTTTAATATATTTTCCTAATATATCAAATTCTACATTTACAATATCACCAACATTCATCATATGAAGATTGGTATTTTCATAAGTATAAGGAAGAATAGAGACCTTAAACGTATATCGATCACATGTAATTATAGTAAGACTTATTCCGTTAATAGCAATAGAACCTTTTTTTACAACTAGATGATTCAATTTATTTTTAGATTTAAAAAAAAATAGCCAACTTCCATTTCTATTTTCAATCTTAATAATCGTAGCAATCGTATCTACATGTCCTTTAACTATATGGCCGTTTAATCTATTCTGCAATAAAATTCCTCTTTCTAAATTCACTTCATCTTGAATTCTTAAAAAATTTAAATTGGAACATAATAAAGTTTCTTCAGAAGCTATTACTGAATAAATTTTTTTATGGATATTCACTATACTTAAACATATTCCATTATGGCAAATACTTTGATTTATTTTAATTTCGTTTTTACAAAATGGATTATGAAAAGTTATACAAAGATTATTTTTCTCACGATTTAATTGATATACTTTTGTAGTGTATTCTACTATACCAGTAAACATAATGATTTATATTTTTTTAAATTAATGTATTATATGAATTATAAAAAAAAAAAAATTAAAGTGGGATTTACCACGGGTGATATTAACGGAATAGGAATAGAGATTTTCTTAAAAGTATGTTCTAAAAAAAAACTTTTAGATTTTTTTACTCCAATATTATTTGGATCTACCAAGATATGTTTTTATTATAAAAAAATTTTAAATTTTGAAATAAACAATATACGAGAAATAAAAAATTTTAAAGAAGTTGTTGATTATAAAATAAATGTATTCAACATATGGAAAGAAGACATGAAATTTGAATCTATAAAAATTCATCATCCTGAATCAGGAAAATTATCCATTTTATCTTTAAAAAAAGCTGTAAAAGCTTTAAAAGAAGGAAAAATAGATGTACTTGTAACAGCTCCAGTTAATAAAAAATACATGAATTTCAAAAATTTTTCATTTATCGGTCATACTGAATATCTGCAAAATATTTTAGAAGGAGAATCTTTAATGTTTATGATTCACGATATTTTAAAAATAGCTTTAGTTACCAATCATTTACCTTTGAAAAGAGTAAGTTCAGAATTAAATACTAAAAAAATAATAAAATCAATTAAAATATTACGTCAATCTCTTATCATTGATTTTGCTATAGAAAAACCTAAAATTGCGGTTTTAGGATGTAATCCGCATTCAAGTGATAATGGATTGATAGGAAATGAAGAAAAAATAAAAATTAAACCAGCTATTGATAACTTATTTCAAAAACAAGGATGGTTAGTTTTTGGTCCTTATTCTTCAGATAGTTTTTTCGGAAACCAAAGTTATTTAAATTTTGATGCTGTTTTAGCTATGTATCACGATCAAGGATTAATTCCTTTTAAAACTATAACTTTTAATCAGGGAGTAAATTTTACGGCTGGTCTTTCTCATATACGGACATCTCCTGATCATGGAGTTGCCTATGATATTGCTAAAAAAGGAATTGCAAATGAAAATTCATTTGAAGAAGCGATCTTTTATGCTATAAAAATATTTAAAAATAGAAAAGAATATATGAAATTCAGTTTATCCAAATTATTATAAAATTACAATAACTATATTTTTTCTCACTTGTAAAATTCCACTTTCTATTTTAATTTCCTTTTTTACATTTTTTTTATTTTTATCCTTTTCTAATTCTAATTTTAAAAATCCATACTTTAATATAGATATAAATGGAGCATGATTTTCTAATATTTGAAAATATCCACGGGATCCAGGAGCTATAATAGAAATTATATGTTTTTGATACAAAATTTTATGAAATCTAATAATTTTTATTCTCATATATTTATATTGATGACATTTTTTTTCCGCTTTCTATAACTTGTTCAATGGTCCCTTTTAAATTAAAAGCAACCTCTGGTATAGCATCTAATTTCCCATCTATTATCATATTAAATCCTTTTATAGTATCTTCAATTTTTACAAATTCTCCTTCTATTCCTGTAAATTGTTTTGCCACATGAAACGGTTGAGATAAGAAACGTTGAACACGTCTAGCTCTGGATACTATTAATTGATCTTCTTCATTTAATTCTTCTATACCTAGAATAGCTATAATGTCTTGTAAAGAATTATATTTTTGTAAAATTTCCTTTACTCTTTGTGCACAATTATAATGATTTTCATTTATTATATCTGGAGATAAAATTCTTGATGTAGAATCTAAAGGATCTACGGCGGGGTAAATTCCTAAAGATGCTATTTTTCTGGAAAGAACAGTAGTAGCATCCAAATGCGAAAATGTGATAGCAGGAGCGGGGTCTGTTAAATCATCTGCTGGAACATAAACGGCTTGCACTGAAGTGATAGATCCTGTTTTTGTAGAAGTTATTCTTTCCTGCATTGCCCCCATTTCAGAAGATAAAGTAGGTTGATATCCTACTGATGAAGGAATTCTTCCTAATAATGCAGATACTTCTGATCCAGCTTGAGTAAAACGAAATATATTATCTATAAAAAACAATACATCTTGTCCTTTTCCCCCTTCTAAATATTGATCTCTGTAATATTCAGCCAATGTTAATCCAGATAAAGCAACTCTTGCTCTAGCTCCAGGAGGTTCGTTCATTTGACCAAAAACAAAAGCTGCTTTAGATTCCTTCAAAGATTCTTTGTCTACTTTAGAAATGTCCCAATATCCTTTTTTCATCGATTCCATAAAAGACTTTCCATATTGTATAATTCCAGATTCCAACATTTCTCTTAATAAATCGTTTCCTTCTCTGGATCTTTCTCCAACTCCTGCAAAAACAGATCGTCCTCCATGTCCTTTTGCTACATTATTTATTAATTCTTGTATTAATACAGTTTTTCCAACTCCTGCCCCACCAAATAATCCAATTTTTCCTCCTTTAGGATAAGGCTCTATTAAATCTATAACTTTAATTCCTGTATACAAAATTTCTGCATCAGTAGATAAGTCTACAAATGCAGGAGATTGACTATGAATTGGTTTAGTTTGATATCTATCTATATTTCCTAATCCATCTATACAGTCTCCTAAGACATTAAAAACCCTCCCATTAATAGATTCCCCTACTGGAACACAAATGGGTTGATCTAATGCATAAACTTCTTGCCCTCTTTGTAATCCATCTGTTACTTCCATAGATATACAACGAACATTCCTATCCCCCATATGTTGTTGAACTTCTAATACTATTTTATTTTTTTTAGAAGAATAGGTTTCCAAAGCATCATAAATTTTAGGAAGATAAGATCCTTTTTTAAAAGAAACATCAATGACGGGTCCTATAATTTGAGTAATTATTCCTTTAAATTTTTTTTTATGCATCATGCAACCCCTTTTTTTTAAAGATTTATACAATTATATTTGTTATTGTAAATGTAAGAGAAAAAAGATAAAAATTTTGAAAATTTATTCATCAATCGATGAATTTTCTTCTTTATATCCATGTGTATTAACACTTGGAATTTTTGATGGGGTTCATATAGGTCATAAAAAAATTATTAAAAATTTAATTTTTAGATCTAAAAAAAAATATAGTTCTGTTCTCCTCACTTTTCATCCACATCCAAAAGAAATATTAAATTATGATAAAAATTTTTTTTACTTAAATACTCTTTCTGAGAAAATATATAACTTAAAAAGAACAGGAATAGAACATTTGATAATTCACCCTTTTACTATAAATTTTTCAAGATTAAGAACAATAGATTTTTTAAAAAAAATATTACATCCAAAATATAAAATTAAACAAATCATTACTGGGTATGATTCTCATATTGGAAAAAATAGAGATAATTCTTATAAAGAATTAAAAAAACTACATCATAGTTATGGAGTAAAAGTTTATCAAGTTGGTCCTTTCAAACTAATAAAAAAAATAGTTAGTTCTACTTATATACGTGAATCTCTTTTATCAGGAAATATACAATGGGCGAATCAAGCTTTGGGATATTTTTATACATTATCTGGAAAAGTCATACAAGGAAAAGGGATAGGTAGAATGATGAATTTTCCCACAGCCAATTTACAAATTGACTATAAAAAATTAATTCCTAAAAATGGGGTTTATGCTGTAAAAATTAATTATTTAAATAACCTGTATTCAGGTATGTTGAATATAGGAATAAACCCTACTATAGAGAAAGAAAATAAAAAAATAAAAATTGAAGTTCATATATTCAATTTTTTTGAAAATATATATGGAAAAAAAATAGATATTCAAATAATTCGTAGAATACGTAAAGAAAAAAAATTTAATTCCATACAAAAATTAAAAAAACAAATATATACAGACAAAATAAATATACAAAAATTTTTTTCTTGTGAAAAAAAAAATTAATAAAATTATTAAGTATATATTGAAAAATATAAATCATAAAATTATTTTTATATCAAAAGATTCTACTATTATAGAATATATTAGAACTAAATATAGTTCAAAATTTAGTTCAGAAACTAAATTTTTTACAATAGAAAAATTCTTTGAAAACATTTCTGGATTAAAAATTTTAGATGATTATTCTATATTGCTTTATTTTTTTTCTCTTTTAAAAAAAGATGATTTTGTAGAAAAAAAATTTCATGATTTTTTTAATTGGGGACCAAAAATATTAAATGATTTTCAGAAAATAGATTTCAATATGATTAATATTGAACATTTTTTTTCTTCTATTATTTCTTCAGAAAAAATAAATAAATGGAGTTTTAATTTTTTAGAACAAAAAAAATTATTTTTTTGGGAAAAAATTCATAAATACTATTATATTTTACAATCTCAACTTTTAAAAAAAGGAATTGCTTATCATGGAATGCTTTTTAAAATAGGCATTTCTCGTTTAGATTCCTTTTTATATCATAATTTCAATACAAAAATTGTATTACTTATTGTTGATTATATTGCAGAATATGAGAAAATTTTAACTAAAAAAATTATTCAACAAGGATTAATTTATCATTTATGTGAAAAAAATATTTCAATTTCAACTTTAGAGCATTTTAATGAAAAACGAATTTTGAATTCAAAAACACGTTTACAATATGATAATTTCAAAATTATTGGTGTTTCAAAAGAAATAGAACAAGTGAAAATTGTGGAAAATATCATATGTAAATTAATGAAAAAAGATCAAAAACCTAATAAAATACTTATAATACCAGGGAATAATAATTTGACTATTCCACTAATACATTCTATAAAAAGAAAATTAGAAATTGATATATCTTTTAATATTAATTCTCCATTAAATGATATTCCTATTTATTATACTTTTTATTCTATATTTCAATTACTATTAAATAAAAATAAATTTTCAAAATTTACTAGAAAAGATGTTATAAAAGTATTATCCAATGGATATATTCAAAAATTTTTTTTAAAAAAAAATTCAATTTTAGAAAAATTGAATCTAAAAAAAAATTCGGATTTTTTTTGCGAAAATCTAATAAAAAAATATTTATATAAAAATAATTTATGGATTATTTTTAAAATTCAAACCAATAACATTAAAATGATTCTTATAAGTATTATTGGTTTTATTAGAAAATTCAAAAAATTACTTATTACGAATAGTAGAAAACATTTTTTAGAATTGAAATTTCTTTTTAAACTAGAAATTTATATACAACAATTAAGAATAATAGTTAGAAAAACTAAAAATTTATATCTCGGAATTAATGATGTATTTAACATATATGAACAGTTTACTAAAACAGAAAACATACGATATTTTCGTAAAAATAGAAAAGGATTATATATCACAGGTTTTATAGATATTTTTTTGGAAAATTTTGATGTTGTGATCATAACTTCCTTTAATGAAGGAGTTATCCCTCCAAGTCATAATAATCATTCTCTCATTCCTTTTGATATATATAAAAAGTTACAAATTCATAATATTAATGAAAATTTTTATTTTCATCATTTAACAAGAATTATTCAATTTTCAAAAGAAAGATATTTCATATATAAAAATCATCCAGATGAAATTAATTCTGGAGAAAAAAGTCATTTTATTCATAGAATAGAAATCATTTCTAAAATTAAAATAGAAAAAATTAAAAAATCATTTTTTCCTATAACTTCAAAAAGACTACCCATTGTAATTTATAAAACAAAATCTATAATTCAATGTTTACATAAATTAATCAATAAAGGATTATCTCCTTCTTCTATTCATTTATATAATTATAATCCTCTTCTATTCTATTATAAAAAAATACTTAAGTTAAATGAACCAGAAAAAATACATTATAAAAAAAAAATAGGAAAAATTATTCATAAAATATTAAAAATATTATATAATCCCATAAAAGAAAGTTTGATGACCATTGATTGTATTCATAAAATGAAAAAAAACTATGAAGAAACTATTAAAGAAGTTCTTTTAGAAAAAGAAGAAATCATTGAAGGAAATAATATGTTTTTTTATTATATAATTAAAAATTATATAGAAAATTTTATTTCATGGGATGAAGAATTTATTAGAAAGGGACGAAAAATTTTTATCAAAGAAATCGAACGAAAAGTTTCTGCAAAATTAAATATAGGATCAAAAAAAGTAAATTTACATGGTATTATAGATCGTATAGATGAGTATGATGGAAAAATTCGTATTCTTGATTATAAAATAGGGTTTTCTAAAATTAAAGAAATCAACATTTCTTTAAAAAATATTGAAAATATTTTTTATGATGTAAATCATGCAAAAACCATGCAATTGCTTATTTATGTTTATTTATGGTTTAAATCTTCCGTATTCAAAGACAGTAAAAAAAAATCTCCTATTATAGGAATTGTTTCTCCCGAAATGAATAGAAATAACATATTCCAAGTTCCTATAAATATTTGTCATACTAAAAAAAGAAATATAACATATGCAGATTATGAAATAAACGTTCTTCCATTTCTTATTAAAAGAATTTCCGATATCCTAGATCCTAGAATGCCGATTATAGAAAAATTTATTGATTTTTAATAAATTTTTCTATATAATTCCCTACTTCATCAGTAGTAGAAGATAATTTTAAATCAATAATATCTTGTGTACATATTTTTTTTTCAATAGAATTTTTAACAGCCTTTTCTATAATATTTTTTTCTTTATGCATTCCAAAATATCCTAACATCATAGATCCTGAAAGAATACAACCCAAAGGATTTGCTATATTTTTTCCTTTTGCTTGAGGATAAGATCCGTGTACAGGTTCAAACATGGATTTATAATCTCCTATAGAAGCCGAAGGCAGTAATCCTAAAGAACTTGTTAAAACGCTAGATTCATCTGAAAGAATATCTCCAAACATATTATCCGTTAAAATGATATCAAATTTTTGAGGATTCATAATAATTTGCATGGATGCGTTATCTACATACAAAAAATCTATATAAATATCTGGATAATCAAACGATATTTTTTTAATAACTTCTCTCCACAATCTAGAAGTTTCTAATACATTAGCTTTATCTACTAATGTTACTTTTTTTTTACGTAAAAGAGCAGCTTTAAAAGCCATTTCTCCTATTCTCTCTATTTCTGATTTAGAATAAATACAATAATCATAAGCTATTTTTCCATTGTTATAACGCCCTTTTTCCCCAAAATAAATCCCTCCTGTTAATTCACGATATATAATAAAGTCAACTTTATTTAATAATTCCTTTTTTACAGGAGACTTATCTAAGTTAGGAAAGACTACTATAGGACGAATATTACAATATAAATTCATTTTTTTTCTAAGTTTTAATAATCCATCTTCAGGTCTCATTCCTCTTGTATTATGATCATATTTCGGCTCTCCTATACAACCAAATAAAACAGCATCTGCTTTTAAACAATTATCTATAGTTTCTTCTGGCATAGGATTTCCAAATTTTTCTATGGCTTTAGATCCAGCTAAACTATTTTTATAATGAAAATTGTGTCCATATTTTATGGCTATGGAATTTAAAACTTTTATAGTTTGTTTTATTACCTCAGGTCCTATCCCATCTCCTTCTATTACAGAAATATTTTTTATCATATTAAAAAATATTTTCTATTTTTTTCAAAATTTTCTACATCATTTTTAATAGAAATCAAAAAATCTATATCATCATAACCATTGATAAAACAATTTTTTTTATATGGATGGATATAAAATATATCAAATTCTCTTGTTTTTAATATTGTAACTTTTTGAAGAATTAAATCAACTTGTATTTTAATTTTAGGATTTTTTTCAACGGTATTAAATAATTTTTTTAAAAAATATTCTGATACTTCTATAGTTAATAATCCATTATTTAATGCGTTTTCTTTAAAAATATCAGCAAAAAAACTAGATATTATTACTCTAAATCCATAGTCCAAAATAGCCCATACAGCATGTTCACGACTGGATCCACATCCAAAATTTTTTCCTGATAAAAGGATTTTACCATTAAAATTATAATTATTTAATATAAAATTTTTATTCAAAGAACCATTTTTTTGATAACGCCAATCCATAAAAATATTTTTTCCACATTCTTCACGTTTAATCTTTTTTAAAAAACGAGCAGGTATAATTTGATCCGTATCTATATCCTCTATAGGTAATGGAACTGCCTGACTAATTAACATCGTAAATTTTTTCATGAATATATTTATTAATATCTACAATTTTTCCTTCAATAGCTACAATAGCTGCAGTCAAAGGACTAGCAAGTAAAGTACGAGATCCTGGACCTTGTCTTCCTTCAAAATTTCGATTAGAAGTAGAAATACAATATTCTCCTGCAGGAATCTTATCCTCATTCATACCCAAACAGGCAGAACATCCTGGTTGACGAAAATCAAATCCAGAAAATTTAAAAATCTTATCTAATCCTTCTTTTTTTACAAGTTTAACTACTTTATTTGATCCAGGTACGATCATTACATTTACATGATTAGCTTTTTTTTTCCCTTTTATTACAGTAGCCACTAATCTTAAATCTTCTATTCTAGAATTTGTACAACTTCCTATAAAAATATAATTAATCGTTTTTCCTATTAATGATTCTCCTAATGAAAATCCCATGTAATACAGAGATTTACGATATTTATTTAATTTAGGAATTTTTTCAGATATTTTGATTGACATTCCAGGATTTGTCCCATATGTTATCATAGGTTCAATATCTTCAGCATTAAAAACATGTTCTTTATCAAAGATAGTATTATCATCTGTTCTTAAAGATTTCCAATATTCTATAATTTTTTTCTCTTCAATTTTAAATTTTTTGAACCCCTTACATTTTTTAACATAATCAAAAGTTATTTGATCTGGAGCTATTAATCCACCTTTTGCTCCCATTTCAATGCTCATATTACAAATAGTCATTCTCCCTTCCATACTCATTTTTTGAATGGTAGACCCCATATATTCTATAAAATATCCAACTCCAGCATATACTCCTAATTTTGATATAATATATAAAATCACATCCTTAGGAGTAACTCCTTTTTTTAAACATCCATTTAATTGTATTTTCATTTTTTTAGGTTTGGATAACAATAAACATTGACTAGCCATAACCATAGTCACTTGACTAGTTCCAATTCCAAAAGCTATACAACCAAAAGCTCCATGAGTAGAAGTGTGACTATCTCCACAAACTATTGTCATTCCAGGTAATGTATGACCTAATTCAGGTCCGATAACATGAACTATTCCATTATTTTTATTCCCTAATCCATATAATGTAATTCCATATTTTTCACAATTATCTGTTAATAAATTTATTTGTTTTCTAGATAGAGGGTCTAAAATAGGTAAATGCTGATTAATTGTAGGGACGTTATGATCTACCGTAGCTATAATTTGATTTGGTCTAAAAATAGATAAATTTCTTTTTTTTAACTCTATAAAAGCTTGAGGACTTGTGACTTCATGTATATAATGTCTATCTATATAAATAACATATATTTTATTTTCCAATTTTTTAATAATATGTGCGGACCAAATTTTATCAAATAATGATTTTGACATTTTTATAGAACATTTATTCTTAAACTATTATTATTCGTATTAGTATGCAATACTTTATTATTTTTTTTGTTATTAAAATTAGCTTTTTTTAAAATTATTTTTAATTCCATATCAGTAATTTCTTTTTTTTCATCTGCATATTTTAAGAAAATAGAATAAACCAAATCTAAATAATTTTGGTTTAAAAAATAACCTAATTTCTTATAACGAAATGCTAAAGCGGCTCTACCGCTTCTAGCTGTTAGAATTATTGAAGATTTATTTATTCCAACATCTTCTGGATTAATACTTTCATAAGTTTCCCTTTTTTTAATGACTCCATCTTGATGTATACCAGAAGAATGAGAAAAAGCGTTTACTCCTACTATAGCTTTATTAGCTTGTACTTTCATTCCCGTACATTCTGATACTAAATAACTTGTAGAATAAATCAATTTTGTATTGATATTTGTAAATAAATTCAAATGAGAATTTTGTTTAAAAATCATAACAATTTCTTCTAGAGAAGTGTTTCCAGCTCTTTCTCCAATCCCATTAATAGTGCACTCTACTTGTTCCGCTCCATTCATAACGCCAAATAATGAATTAGCAGTAGCCAATCCTAAATCATTATGACAGTGAGTCGATAATATAATTTTATGAATTCCTTTTACATTTTCTTTTAAAAAACGTATTTTTTTTCCGTATTCTTCTGGTAAACAAGCCCCTGTTGTATCAGGGATATTAATTACCGTAGCTCCATATTTAATTACATTTTCACAAATTTTTGATAAAAATTCATTTTCTGTACGTCCTGCATCTTCTGCATAAAATTCTACATCTTCAACAAACTTTTTTGCATATTTTACAGCAGAAATTGCTCTTTCTATAATTTTTTCTGGAGTGCTATTAAATTTATAACGAATATGACAATTTGAAGTCCCTATTCCAGTGTGAATTCTCGGCCTTTTGGCATATTTTAATGCTAATCCCGCTATTTCTATATCCTTTTCTACAGCTCTAGATAAGGCACATATTACTGTATTTGAAACCGATTTACAAATTTCTTTAACAGATTGATAATCTCCTGGACTTGAAATTGGAAATCCAGCTTCTATTACATCGACTCCCAAAAATTCCAATTTTTTAGCTATTTTTATTTTTTCTTTAGCATTTAATTGACATCCTGGAATCTGTTCTCCATCTCGTAAAGTTGTATCAAAAATTTGTATTCTTTTTTTCCCCATATCATTTTATTTTTTTTATCAAAACTATTTTTAACAAAAAGAAAATAGAAATAAATTATTATAAGACTTACAATGTCTAATTAGTAAAATTATTTTATATTATTCTATTAATCAAATAAAATATCATTATAATATTACAATGTCTAATTATAATAATAAATCAGATCATCTTTTTTTATTAATTCAAACTTTATCAAAATCCGAAAAAAGAAATTTTAGACTTTATACAAATCGTATAAAAAAAAATAAATATGCGAAGTTCATGATACTATTCGAGATCATGAATAAAATGAGTTTTTACAATAAACAAAAAATATTAAAAAATACTATTATAAAAAAAGAACAATTGTCTAACATAAAAGCTCATTTATATAAACAAATTTTAATTAGTATAAAAAAATTACAGCATACAGAAGAAAATCATGACATACAAATACGTGAATATTTAGATTTTGCTAAAATTTTATACAATAAAGGCTTATATATACAAAGTTTAAAATTATTAGGAAAAGCAAAAATTATCGCAAGATCTTATGAATCTAATACCGTTCTATTAGAATTAGTAGAATTTGAAAAAATGATAGAATCTCAACATATAACTAGAAGTCTTTATTCTAGATCGGGAGAATTATCCGCAGAATCCAAAGAATTAATTGAAAGAATTCAATGTAATAACGCATTATCTAGCCTTTCTTTAGAATTATATGGTTTATATTTAAAAGTAGGATATGTCAGAAACGAAAAAGATAAAATTTTTATAGAAACATATTTTCGTACAAATATTCCAAAATTTGATATTGATAAACTTGGTTTTTACGAAAAGTTATTTTTATATCAAGCTCAAGTATGGTATCATTATATCCGACAAGATTTTGTAATGTGCTATAGATCATCTTATAAATGGGTTGAATTATTTCAAAATTATACAAAAGCTAAAAAAATAGCCCCTATAAGTTATTTAAAAGGATATCATTATTTATTAGATACCTTATTTTATTTGAATCATTATTCAAAATTTATTCATGTATTTAAAAAATTTGAAAGAGAAGTAAAAAATGGAGAAATATTGATAAATGAGAATACTAAAATATTAATTTTTATGTATACATATACAAACCGTATAAATAAACATTATATGGAAGGAAGTTTTTCGGAAGGAGTGAAAAAAGTAATTCCATCATTATTTATAGAATTGAATCAAATTTTTAATCGTTTAGATTCTCATTATATTATGGTTCTTTATTATAAAATTTCTTGTTTGTATTTTGGTAGTGGAGATAATAAAAACGCTATACGGTATTTATCAAAGATTATAGAAAATAAAAAGAAAAATTTACGACAAGATTTACAATGTTTTGCGAGACTTTTATATTTAATTGCTTGCTATGAAAGCGGATTAGATGAAAATATGGATCAAAAAATTCAATCCACATATAAATTTTTTATCCAAATGGATGATTGGTATATTGTGCAAAAAAAAATTATTCATTTTTTTCAAAATTTAGGAAATATATATCCACATCAAATTAAAAATCAATTTAAAAAATTGAGAGATAAATTAGTTAAATATTACGATCATCCTTATGAAAAAAGAACCTTTCTATATTTAGATATTATTTCTTGGATAAATTCAAAAATAGAAAATAAATCTGTAGAATTAATTATAAAAGAAAAATTCATAAAAAATAATTTAAGTGAAAAAAAACAAAATTATTTAATTCAATAACAATATGACTTTAAAAAAAAGAATCATAAAATATGAAAAAATAAAATGAATTAAAGCTTTAAATAATAAAGATAAATTTGAAAGAGCATTACAATCAATGATTGAACAAAAAAAAATAAAAATACTGAAAAATAATTTCATTATACTACATAATATATAAATAGATGTAATGTTTTTATATTTATTTTTTACAAATAAATAGACAATAAAAAATAGACCATTTACAGGTAATAAAAAAACATATATTTTTAATATAAAAGGAAAAACTGTTTTAAAACAAAGAGCGCTAAAAATGACATGAATTAAACTAAAAAAAAAAGTAAATAAATTATATATTGCAATTTTTTTAATCATAATCGGATAAGCTAAAATTATTATTATTTCTTATATGCAAAACATTATTGATGAACTCTCATGGAGAGGTTTAATTAAAAACAAAGTTCCTGGTATAGAAAATAAATTAAAAAAACCTATAACCATGTATATAGGTTTTGATCCAACATCTAATTCTTTGCACATAGGAAGTCTTTTACCTATTATTTTATTAATTCATTTTCAAAAAAAGGGACATAAATCTTTAGCATTAATTGGTGGAGCAACAGGTTTTATAGGAGATCCTTCCGAAAAAGAAGATAAAAGAATCTTTTTAAGTCAAGAAATTTTGCAAAATAATACGGAATCTATAAAAAATCAAATATTAAGACTTTTGAATTTTTATTCAGAGAAAATAGAATTATTAAATAACTTAGATTGGATTCAAAATATTTATTTTTTATATTTTATTCGTGAAATAGGGAACCATTTTACTGTAAATCACATGATATCTAAAGATTCTGTAAAAAAAAGAATTAATAATAAGAAAAACGGAATATCCTTTACTGAATTTTCTTACTCTCTTATACAAGGATATGATTTTTTGTATTTAAATAAAATAAAAAATTGCCAATTGCAAGTTGGAGGATCTGATCAATGGGGAAATATTACGACAGGTATAGAATTAATTCGAAAAAAAACAGGAAAAAAAGCGTATGGAATTACTTTTCCTTTAATCGTAAAATCTAATGGAATGAAATTTGGTAAAAGTGAAAAAGAAGAAAATATATGGTTGGATGAAAAAAAAACATCTCCATACAAATTTTATCAATTTTGGATGAATATTTCTGATTTAGAAATTGAAAAATATATAAAAATATATACTTTTTTTTCTAAAGATAAAATTGAAAATTTAATTTTAGAACATAGAAAATGTCCAAATAAAAGATTGTTACAGAGAAAATTAGCTAATGAAATAACTGAATGGGTTCATGGAAATAAAATTTCAAAAAAGATGATAGAAATCACGAATATATTATTTGAAAAAAAAAATAATCCTTTTCAATTATTGGATGAAAAAACTTTTATTTCTATATACAATTATATACCACATATGATTTTATCTTATGATGACTTTAAAAAAGGAATTTTTTTATTAGATATTTTAAAAAAAAGTGGGTTTTTCTCTTCTAAAAGTGAAGCAAATCGTGCTTTAAAAGCAAATTCAATTCACTTAAATAAAATTCTTGTAAAAGAAAATATTCTGATAAATAAAGAAAATATGATAGGAAAAAAATATCTTTTGTTCCAATTTGGAAAAAAAGAATTTTTTATTATAAAAATTGAATGAATTTAATATCCAAACTCTTTTAATTTTTTATAATCATATTTGAGATGTCCTTTCTACATATATATATGATAGTATATATACTATAAAAGTATTTTTTTTAAAAAATTTAGTATGTATTTTTACGGAATAAGGAATTTCTTTTTTATATAAAAAAAATATTTTTTACCTAATTATTTCATTTACAAAAAAACGTTCAGGTCTATTCCTTAAATAATCTTTTGGATAATAAGGTGTATGTTCAGATAATAAAGATATAATTTTATTCATTAATAAATATTGATTTATTTTTTTTAATGCAGATATTGGTAATATTAAGGAAGATATTTATGCCAATAGTTAATGGTATAATATAATGTACTTTTTATAAATTATGTACCTATTTTATCTATTTTATTAATTAATATGATAATAGGAACATTTTTTTTTAATATAATTAAATATTGAAACATATTCCAATTTTCCTATTTCTGTAGTGAGTAAAATAATATCTGCATCTTCTAATGATTTTTTTACATTCTGAATATTGCATCATAATTTTTTGCATGGGATAAATAGGATCAATCATTTATTCCAGGAGTATAAGAAAATATAATCTGATAATTATATTTATCAATAATTCCTAATATTCTATGACGAGTGGTTTGTGGTTTTTTTGTTATTATAGAAAACTTTTCTCCCACTAGGGAATTCATTAAGGTAGATTCCCCAACATGAGGATATCCTATGATATTAATAATAATAAAACCGGATTTATGAATCACTTATTATAATTTTAAATATTAATATTGTCAATTTTTTATGATTGTCTAAATACAATTCCTTGTTCTTTAAAAAAATCTATTAAGATTCTCTGATTTTTTTGTATTTTTCCTTGTATTATTTCTTTGGATAGATTATTTAAAATATCATGTTGAATCACTCTTTTTAAAGGACGAGCTCCAAAATGAGGATCGTATCCTTTTTCAGATAAATATTCTATAGCTTCATTAGTAGATTCTATATAAATATTTTTCTTATTATATAATAAATTTCCTAATTTTTTCATTTGTAATTTTACAATATCTTTGATCTCTTTTCTAGAAAGAGGTTTAAACAAAATAATTTCATCTATCCGGTTAATAAATTCAGGTCTAACAACATTTTTTAACAAATCTATTAAAGTTTTTTTTGTTGCCTCCATTCTGTTATAAGAAATTTCTTGATCAAAATTTTCCTGTATAATATCTGATCCAATATTGGAAGTCATAATAATAATTGTATTTGTAAAATTTACCGTTCTTCCTTTATTATCAGTTAATCTTCCATCATCTAAAATTTGTAAAAGAATGTTTAATACATCTGAATGAGCTTTTTCTATTTCATCTAATAAAATCACACTATAAGGACGTCTACGTATAGCTTCTGTTAATTGTCCACTTTCATCGTACCCTATATATCCAGGAGGAGCACCTATAAATCTACTGATAGAATGACGTTCTTGATATTCACTCATATCTATCCGAACCATATTATTCTCATCATCAAATAAATATTCTGCTAAAGTTTTAGCTAATTCTGTTTTTCCCACTCCTGTACTCCCCATAAAAAGAAAAGATCCTATCGGTTTTTTTTCGTCTTGTAATCCAGCTCTAGAACGTCGGATAGCATCTGCTATAGATTGAATAGCTTCATTTTGTCCTATCACTCTTCTATGTAACTCTTTTTCCAAAAATAATAATTTTTCTCTTTCACTTTGTAACATTTTAGTAACCGGAATTCCAGTCCATTTAGATACTACTTGAGCTATATTTTCTTTATAAACTTCTTCTTGTATCATTTTTTTCCCCTTATCTTCTTGTTTTTTTAATTCGTTTTCCAACGCTTTAACTTTGTTTTCTTTTTCTTTTATTTTCCCATATCTTAATTCTGCCACTTTTCCATAATTTCCTGACCTTTCTGCTTGCTCAGCTTCAAATTTATAATTCTCTATTTTATCTTTAGCTTTTTGTATCCCTTCAACTAAATCTTTTTCATTTTGCCACTGTGTTTGTAATTGCATTCTTTCTTCATTTAATTGATATAATTCTTTTTTTAAAGGAATTAATTGTTTTTCATCATTTTCTCTTTTTAAAGCTTCTATTTGTATTTCCATATGCATAATTTTTCTATGTAATATATCTAATTTTTCTGGTTTTGAATTTATTTCCATTCTTAATTTAGAAGCCGCTTCATCTACAAGGTCTATAGCTTTATCTGGTAAAAAACGTTCATTAATATAACGTTTAGACAATTCTATAGCAGCTATAATAGATTCATCTTTTATTCTTACTTTATGATGACTTTCATATTTTTCTTTAATTCCACGTAATATAGATATTGCATCGTTGATAGAAGGTTCATTTACGTATACCTGTTGAAATCTTCTTTCTAAAGCTTTGTCTATTCTGAAGTATTTTTGATATTCATTTAAAGTTGTAGCTCCTATAGCTCTAAGTTCTCCTCTAGCTAATGCTGGTTTTAAAATATTTGCGGCATCCATAGACCCTTCTCCTCCTCCTGCACCAACTAGTGTATGAATTTCATCAATAAATAAAATAATTTCTCCATCAGAAAATGTAACGTCTTTGACTACAGCTTTAAGACGTTCTTCAAATTCTCCTTTATACTTAGCCCCTGCAATAAGAGAAGCCATGTCTAAAGAAAATATTTGTTTATTTTTTAAATTATCCGGAATATCTCCACTAATAATACGATGAGCTAACCCTTCAGCTATAGCTGTTTTTCCTACACCAGCTTCTCCAATTAATATTGGATTATTCTTTGTTCTTCTAGATAAAATTTGTAAAACTCTACGTATTTCTTCATCACGTCCAATCACAGGATCCAATTTTCCTTCATAGGCCCATTCATTAAGGTTTTTTGCATATTTATACAAAGCATTATAAATATTTTCTGTAGTAGGATAAATGACTTTTCCGTTTTTTTTTCTTATTTCTTCAACAACTTCTTTTATCTTTTTTTCTGTTATTTTTTGATCTCGCAATAATTGCGAAGTATCATCAAAACTCATAAAAATTCCATAAAAAATATGTTCTATAGAAATAAATTCATCTTTTAATGTATTGGCATAATTTTCTGAAATATTTAACATTTTTGTAACATATGAACTGAAATGTTGAATCAAAGGTCTACTAAGTATTTTAGGATAAGAGGAAATGATACGATCTAATCCAATAATTATGGATTGCGAATTTATTTTTAACTTTTTTAAAATAAAGTGGATTATATTTTCTTCAATTTTTAAGATAGATTTTAAAATATGTGCATTTTCAATAGATTGTTGACTATTTTTTAATGCAATATGTTGTGCTTCTTGTATAACTTCCTGTGATTTAATCGTAAACTTATTATAATTCATATAAATGTAAAAATGAAGTTCATATTTTATAATATAAAAAAAATTTGTGATCAGCATAGTTGTAAAAACTAATTATCTCAAAATATTTATTTTCGCAATATGACAAAAAAAGAAGAGATACAATCTATTTCAGAAAGAATTCATAAAGTTTATGATATTTTAAAAATTGATAAAATAAAGGAATATATAACAAAAGAACAAGAAAATATATCAAATCCTAATTTTTGGAAAAATTCCAAAAAATCTAAAAATTTTATAAAATACATACATGATATGAAAAAATGCATAAAAGATTTTACGGAATTAAAAAACGCTTTTGAAGAATTAGAAATAATATTTTCTTTTTCAAAAGAAGAAAATATAGAAAAAGAATTTGAAATTCAATTATATAAAACTAAAAAATTACTTTCAAATATAGAATTCAAAAATATTCTTTCAGAAAAAGAAGATACTTTTAATGCTATATTACAAATCTCATCTGGAGCAGGAGGAACTGAAAGTTGTGATTGGACTTCCATGTTAATGAGAATGTATTACATGTGGGCTGAAAAAAAGAATTTTTCAGTGAAAAGAATTCATCATATATCTGGAGATATTACTGGGATTAAATCTGTTACTTTAGAGATCGATGGACTTTATGCTTTCGGATATTTGAAAGGAGAAAACGGAGTACATAGATTGATCCGTATATCTCCGTTTGATAGTAATTCAAAACGTCATACTTCTTTTTCTTCTGTATATGTTTATCCTATGATCAATGATCATATTAATGTAGATATTAAAATGTCGGATATACAATGGGAAACTTTTCGTTCTAGTGGAGCAGGAGGACAAAATGTCAATAAAGTAGAAACAGGAGTAAGATTACGTCATAATCCTACAGGAATTACTATAGAAAATACAGAATTTCGTTCTCAAACACAAAACAGGAAAAAAGCTATACAATTATTGAAATCTAGATTATTTGAAATAGAGATCATTAAAAAAAATGATAAAAAAGAAAGAATAGAATCCCAAAAAAAAAAAATAGAATGGGGTTCTCAAATTCGAAATTATATTATGCATCCTTACAAATTAGTAAAAGATTTAAGAACTGGTTATGAAACTACACAAATTCAATCTGTCATGGACGGAGAAATAGATATTTTTTTAAAACAATTTTTATATAATACAGGAAATAAAAATACAAATTAATTTTTTATATTTTATTTCAATGAAAATCCGTTATTCTGATCTTATAGATCAAACTTTTAATTTTCCCACTGAGGAATTTTCTATAAAAAATAATTTATTGGAATTTCACGGAATTCCATTAATGGATCTTATAAAAAAATATGGAACACCATTAAAATTTACATATTTACCAAAAATATCTCAAAATATACGAAAAGCCAGAAAATGGTTTGAAAAAGCTATTCATTCTAATCAGTATAATAACAAATATACTTATTGTTATTGTACAAAAAGCTCTCATTTTTCTTTTGTATTAGAAGAAGCTTTGAAAAATAATATTAGTATTGAAACTTCATATGCTTATGACATAGAAATTGTTAAAAATCTTTATAAAAAAGGAATTATTAATAAAAATACTGAAGTTGTATGTAATGGATTTAAAACAAAAAATTATATTGAAAATATATCAGAACTTATTAATAACGGTTTTTATAATACAATTCCAATATTAGATAATTCTGATGAATTAGAAAAACTGAGTTTAGTTATTAATTATCCTTTTAAATTAGGTATACGTATAGCATCGGAAGAAGAACCCAAATTTGAATTTTATACTTCTAGATTAGGAATAGGATATAAAGATATTATTATTTTTTATTTAAATAAAATAAAAAATAATCCGAAAGTAGAATTAAAAATGCTACATTTTTTTATTAATACAGGAATAAAAGATACTGCTTATTATTGGAATGAACTTTTCAAATGTTTGCATATCTATGCTAGATTAAAAAAAATAGCCCCAGAATTAGAAATTTTAAATATAGGAGGAGGGTTTCCCATTAAAACATCCATGTATTTTAAGTACGATTATGAATATATGACTAACGAAATTGTTTATCAAATAAAAAAATTTTGCAAAAAAGAAAATATTTCAGAACCCCATATTTACACAGAATTTGGGGCTTATACAGTAGGAGAAAGTGGAGGTATTTTATATCAAATACTTAATCAAAAACGTCAAAATGATAGAGAAAAATGGAACATGATAGACAGCTCCTTTATGACTACACTTCCTGATACTTGGGCAATAAGTCGTAGATTTATTATGATGGCAGTTAATCGTTGGAATGATTGTTATGAAAGAGTTTTTTTAGGAGGATTGACATGTGATAGTGATGATTATTATAATTCAGAGCAACATATGAATGCCATATATCTTCCTTGTTTTCATCAAAAAATTCCGCTTTATATTGGATTTTTCAATACTGGAGCTTATCAAGATACAATTAGTGGATATGGGGGTGTCCATCATTGTTTAATTCCCCAACCGATTCATATATTGATAGATCATGATGAAAAAGATAATTTTGTATATAAAATATTTCGTAAATCACAAAGGCCAGAAGAAGTTTTAAAAATATTAGGGTATTGAAATTAAGTTACAAAACTTTTGCGGGAATCCCGCAAAAATACGCAACACTTGATAAATCTAAAACGGTGCTTATCCCAGTCCCATATGATTATACTCAAACATGGAAAAAGGGATCTAAAAAAGGACCAAAAGCTTTTTTATCTGCATCAAAATATATAGAATTATATGATATAGAAACAAATTCTGAAGTCTATAGAAAAGGAATTTTTATTGTTCCCTCTATTATAAATTCTTCAATTTCTACAAAAAAAATGATTCAAAAAGTATATAATGAAACAAAAAAATATCTTTTTAAAGAAAAATTCATAACATTTATAGGAGGGGATCATTCTATATCAATAGGGAGTATTAGAGCTTTTGGAGAAAAATATCCCAATTTAAGTATTCTTCATATGGATGCACATACAGATTTACGTCCTATATATAAAGGGACTCCTTATAATCATGCTTGTTCTATGTATGAAGTATCCAGAAAACATCCTTTAATACAAATAGGTATACGTAGTATGGATATAGTTGAAAAAAAATATCTTCAAAAAGGAAATGTATTTTATATGCATGAAATTTATAAAAATAATTTATGGATGCAAAATGCGCTTCATAAATTATCTAATGATGTATTTATTAGTATAGACATAGATGTTTTTGATCCTAGCATAGCGCCTTCAACAGGGACTCCAGAACCCGGTGGTTTATCATGGTATACAACTTTAAAATTTTTGAAAAAAGTTTTTAAAAATAAAAATGTAATAGGATTTGATATTGTTGAACTTTTACCTAATAAAAATGAATCTTCTACAGATTTTCTAGCTGTAAAACTTTATTATAAATTACTATCATATAAACATATAAATATGAGTTAATTAATATGAATCGAAAAATTATTATAGCTATAGATGGATTTTCTTCATCTGGAAAAAGTACTTTAGCAAAAGCTATTTCTAAAAAACTAAAATATAAATATATAGATAGTGGTGCTATGTATAGAAGTGTGGCTTTATTAGCCATTCAAAAAAAAATTTTTGATAGTGATTTATGGAATACACGAAATTTTATTCCTATTTTAAAAGAGATAAGTTTAAAATTAAAATGGAATAAAAAATATAATCAAACAGATATTTTTTTAAATAAAGAAAATATTAGATCTAAAATTAGATCAGAAAAAGTAACAACGAAAGTAAGTTTAATCGCTCAAATTCCAGAAATTAGAGAAAAATTAACTCTTATGCAAAGAAATATTGGAAGAAATAAAGGAATTGTTATAGATGGAAGAGACGTAGGAAATTACGTATTTCCTAAATCAGAATTAAAAATATTTATGAAAGGATCTATAGAAATTCGTTCTTACAGAAGATATCAAGACTTAAAAAAAAAAGGAGAAGAAGTCTCTTATGAAGAAGTAAAAAAAAATCTGATTTATAGAGATATGATGGATACTTCTAGAAAGATTTCTCCACTAACAAAATCTATAGATTCTATAGAAATAGACAACACATTTATGAGCATAGAAGAACAATTAAATCTTATCTTTCAGTTAATTAATAAAAGAAAAAAATAACCATATTATCATATGAAATTATTAAATGGAAAAATAGCTATAATTACAGGAGGTTCAGGAGACATAGGACAATCTATCGTAAAAACTTTTGTAAAACATGGAGCTAATGTTATTTTTACATTTTTTTCATCAAAAAAAGAAGCAAAAAAATTAGAATTTGAATTTAAAAATTTAGTTGAAGCATATAAAATCGATCTTTCTAATTTTAATTCATCAGAAGATTTAGTACAAAAAGTGATAAAAAAATATGGGAGTATAGATATATTAGTGAACAATGCAGGGATTATAAAAGATAATTTTTTGCTTAAAATTTCTAAAAAAGACTGGGATTATGTTATTAAAACTAATTTATATTCTATATTCAATTTAACTAAACATGCTATTTATCCTATGATGAAACAAAAAAAAGGAAGTATTATTAATATGAGTTCTGTTGTAGGGATAACAGGAAATATTGGACAATCTAATTATGCAGCATCTAAAGCAGGAATTATTGGATTTACAAAATCTATAGCCAGAGAGTTAGGAAGAAAAAATATACGTTGTAATGTCATAGCTCCTGGATATATAATAACAAAAATGAATTCTCACTTTAAATCTAAAATAAAAGAAAATTGGATAAAAAACATTCCATTAAAAAGACCAGGAACACCTCAAGATATCGCTAATTCTACTTTATTTCTTGCTTCAGATTTATCAAACTATATTACCGGGACAGTATTAAATGTAAATGGAGGATTAATTTAAAATGTATTCAAGTAAAAAAATTGTACAAAGCTTAGGTGAAATTTTAAAAGCAAAATCTATATTTAATATAATTATATCTCCAGGATCTAGAAATGCCCCAATCATTATCCATTTTACTCAACATAAAAATTTTAATACTTACAGTATTGTAGATGAAAGATGTGCAGGTTTTTTTGCTTTAGGAATAGCTCAACAAATAAAAAAACCAGTGGTCATTAGTTGTACTTCTGGCTCTGCTGTTGTCAATTTATATCCTGCAATTACAGAGGCATTTTATCAGAAAATTCCACTTATTTTAGTAACTGCAGACAGACCAAAAGAAATTATCGATGTATTTGAAGGACAATCTATTTATCAGGATAATATTTTTCAAAAACATGTAGAAACTTCTATTCAATTAACAGAAGATGAATCTAAATTAGGTATATGGTATAATGACCGATTAATGAATGAATCTATAAATAAGTGTATTATTAAAAATAAGCCTGTACATATGAATATTCCATTTTCAGAACCACTTTATAATACTACAAATCATTTACAAGTAAAACCTAAAATAATAAAAATTATACCTGTTAAAAATTATATCGAAACATATAATTATAAAAAAGAACAGAATATGTGGATAAAATATGAAAAAAAAATGATCCTGTTAGGATTATATTATCCGGAAAAAAACATGGAAAAAATTTTAAGAAAACTAAGTTTAGATCCTTCTATCGTTATTTTCACAGAAACTACATCTCATGTATATGGAAAATTTTTTTTTTCAAATATAGATCAACTTATTTTTAATATGAAACCTACAAAATGGAGAAGTTTTAAACCTCATATCTTATTAACCATTGGAGTAAATATTATATCCAAAAAAATAAAATTTTTTTTAAGAAAATACCCTCCAATATATCACTGGCATATAGGTGAACATTATAAAAATTATCCAGATACTTATTATAAATTGACTACTTATTGGCCTATAAATCCAGAATCATTTTTTAAAATTTTTAATAATATATCTACTCCTACTTCAGATTATAGAAAAAAATGGGAACAATTGAGAAAAGATAGAGTGAAAAAACAAAAATTTTTTTTTAAAAAAGAAAAAAGTTTTTCAGATTTAAAAGTTCTATTTCATGTTTTCAAATCCATCCCTAATAATACTATCCTACAATTAGGTAATAGTATGATTATCAGATATTATCAACTTTTTGATAAAAAAAAATATTCTATTAAATCTTATTGTAATCGTGGAACTTCAGGAATAGATGGATGTGTTTCAACGGCTATCGGTTCTGCTATAATTATAAAAAAAACTGTAACATTAATTATTGGGGACATAAGTTTTTTTTATGATAGCAATGCTTTGTGGAATAATTATATTCCAAAAAACTTTCGTATTATACTTATTAATAATGGAGGAGGAAATATTTTTAGATTTATTTCAGAAAAAAAACTTTCCAAAAAAATATTTAATTTTTTTGAAACAAAACATATTTTTTCTGCAGAAAAAATATGCGAAATGTATCACTTAAAATATGAAAAAGTATCCGATCAATATGCTTTAAAAAATAGTTTATCATATTTTTGGAAAAAATCAAATAAACCTTTCTTATTAGAAATAAACACTCAAAAATCTAACAATGCTAAAATTTTAAAAAAATATTTATCTTATCTCTTCTAGTTTTATTTATTAGAAGATAAAATAACATCCCACAAAGCTTTAATTCTTGCAAAAACTTCTCTAAGTTGTATTTTACTATCAAAAGTAAGACTTTTAGCATTAAAACCAATAACATCTAATCCTAAACAATTTCCAATAAAAATAGCTCTCTCATTATGAAATTTTTGAGATATAATTGTAAATTTTTTTTGGTGAAAAATTTTATGAACCCTAACAATAGAATGTATTGTACTAACCCCATAGAAATCTTCATATATACAATGAGAAGGAATGCCTTTTTTAATTAATTCCTTTTTCATCATTTTTGGTTCATTATAGTTTCTTTCTCTATTATCTCCACTTACAATAATATAACGTATTTTTTTGTTATGAAAAAGAAAACAAGCCGCATCTATTCTATGCTTAAAATAAGCATTAATTCCTCCTCCATGCAAATATTTAGAAGTTCCCAAAACTACACCAAATGTATTATATGGAATATAATTAATAGAGTCATAACTCTTTCTTATTGACCACAAACTTATTCCAAGATAACAGAATATAATATAATAAATGAAATAATAAGAGAAAAGATACGTTTTATTTTTAATTAACACAATCTAAAAAGAATCATCCTCTATGACCCATTTACCTTTTTCTAAAAAAAACTCTATCTGTTTAAATTTAATATTTTTAGTTTCACCCGTAATTAAATGACGAATATTAATTCGATTGTTTCTTCCTAATTTTTTTCTATCTTTTCCTTTCATAAAAAGATTTGTTTTAAAATTATTTTTTTTTTTTGGAAAACACAAAACATCTCCTATTATAATAACGGATTTTAGTAAAAAAGAAATAATTTTTTTATTTATATCATAAACTTTTTCTTGAAACAAGTTAAAAGCGTTTTGTTTATAAACAATAAGAGGATCTTTTTGTTCAAAAACAGCATTTTGTACAGAATATCGTAAACTATCCATTTCACGTAAATGTTCTTTCCATTTTTCATCCATAAAACATAATATAGTTTTTTTTTCAAACATGGATAATAAAGATTTTCCTTTTGTATAATGGAACTCTTTTAAATCGGACACAGAAACTATATTTTGATATCCATCTGTTAAAACAATTCGTATATGATAAAATTCATGATTTTTATCTACAATATTAGATATAATAGGTTTTATATCTTGATCAATCATTTTAACCTTCTTTTTTTCATAAAAACTCATAACTTCATCATGAAGTTTATTAAGACAATCATGTTCTTTATAAGATAAAAATACATTTTCTTGTATAGGTAATTCCATACCAAAAATTTGAATAAATTCATACTCAAAATTTTTGAAATCATTGAGATATTTATTTACAGTAATCAAACCTTCTAATAAAAAATAGATCATGTTCGAAATATCTAAACTTAATTCATTTCCACATAATGCATTTCTTCGTTTTTTATAAATAAATTCTCTTTGTTTGTTAATAACATCATCATAATCTAACAAACGTTTTCGTATACTGAAATTATTATCTTCTATTTTTTTTTGTGCTTTTTCTATAGATTTTGTCAATAAAGAATGTTGTATGATATCTCCTTCTTTATGTCCAAATCTATCCATCAATTTAGAAAGTCTTTCAGAATCAATAAATAAACGAATTAAATTATCTTCTAAAGAAACATAAAATTGAGAATCCCCTGGATCTCCTTGCCGTCCTGATCTTCCTCTTAATTGATTGTCTACTCTTCTAGAGTCATGTCTTTCAGTTCCTAAAACAGCCAATCCTCCATTTTTAACAACTTCTTTTGAAAGTTTAATATCAGTTCCACGACCTGCCATATTAGTTGCTATAGTAACAGAACCAGGAAATCCTGCTTTCGCTATGATTTCCGCTTCTTTTTCATGTAATTTTGCGTTTAACACATTGTGTGGAATTTTCATAAATTTCAAAGCTCTACTTAGAAATTCTGAAACTTCAACTGAAGTAGTTCCTACAAGAATGGGACGTTTTTCATTTTTAGATAAAAAAATAATTTTTTCTATAACAGCATTATACTTTTCTCTTTTAGTTTTAAAAACAAGATCTTGCAAATCTTTTCTTTGTATTTTTTTATGAGTGGGAATTACTACTACATCTAATTTATAGATATGCCAAAATTCTCCTGATTCTGTTTCGGCTGTTCCTGTCATTCCAGATATTTTTCTATACATTCTGAAATAATTTTGTAAAGTGATTGTAGCAAAAGTTTGACTTGAAGATTCTACTTGAACATCCTCTTTTGCTTCTATAGCTTGATGTAATCCTTCAGAATAACGCCTACCTTCCATTATACGTCCAGTTTGTTCATCAACTATTTTCACTTTTCCTTCCAAAACAACATAATCCACATCTTTTTCAAATAAAGTAAAAGCTTTAAGTAATTGATTTATAGTATGAATTCTTTGTGATTTGACAGAGAAATTTTTTAAAATTTTTTCCTTTTCCTTTGTTTCTTTTTCTTTAGACAAATTTTTTTTCTCTATATCAGTTAGTTCCAGATTAACATCTGGTAAAACAAAAAAACCTATATCTTCTACATTTTGTGATAAAAATTCAATTCCTTTATCTGTTAATTCTACAGTATTATTCTTTTCATCAATAACAAAATAAAGATCTTTATCTACTTTATACATTTCTCTTCCATAATCTTTATAATATTGACTTTCAGTTTTTTGTAAAATCAAACGAATATTATTTTCACCTAAAAATTTTATTAAAGATTTTTTTTTGGGTAATCCACGATGTGCTTGAAATAATTTTAACCCACCTAATTTTTTTTCTCCTTTCTTAATCAAATTCTTTGCTACATGTAAAAAATTATTAACTATTATGTTTTGCTCTTTTACTAAAGTTTTTACTTTCCCTTTAAATAATTCAAATTCCTCTTTATTATCTTTTTTAGGATCTACAGGACCCGATATTATCAAAGGAGTACGTGCTTCATCTATCAATACAGAATCTATTTCATCTATAATAGCATAATTTAATTCTCTCTGAACTAACTCTTCTTTAGAAGAAGCCATATTATCACGTAAATAATCAAAACCAAATTCATTGTTTGTTCCATAAGTAATATCAGCTTGATAAGCTTTTTTACGCATAGACACATCAGAAGATGAATAATTATCAATACAATCAACTTTTAATCCATGAAATTCCATTAAAGGAGCCATCCAGCCTGTATCTCTTCTAGATAAATAATTGTTTACTGTAACAATATGTACCCCCCTTCCAGATAGAGAATTTAAATAAGCAGATAAAGTTGCTACAAAAGTTTTTCCTTCCCCAGTAGCCATTTCAGCTATTTTTCCCTGATGTAATACGACCCCTCCCATGAGTTGAACATCATAATGAACCATATCCCAAATTATTTTTTTTCCATATGCATCCCACTCATTTTTCCAAACGGCTTGATTCCCATTTAAATGTACATAAGACTTTATTTTTGCTAATTCTTTATCAAAAGAAGAAGATATTACGATAAGTTGTTTTTTTTCTTTGAAACGTTTAGCTGTTTCTTTAATTATAGCAAAAGCTTGAGGTAAAATATCTATTAATATGTTTTGTTCTATTTTATAACATTCTTCTTGAAGCCTTTCTATATTTGAGTATAGTTTTTCTAAAATGTTGATAGAACAAAATTTTTCTTGTATAATTCTCAATAATTTTTTTTTCTCATCATGAAATTGCTTTGTAGATCCTTGTATAAAATTTTTTAAATATTGAGTTTTATTTCTCAATCCATCATCAGATAATAAAAACACCTTTTTCTCTTCTTTTTTGATTTTCACCAAAAATTTATTAACCTCTTTAAGGTCTTTATCATTTTTATTTACTAATAATTTATTTAAAATATTTCTGATAAAACTCATTATATTAAAAAATATATATCAATCAATCATATACACAAAAAATAAACAATTTAAAGTTCATATTCGTCTCTATTCCAATAAAAATCTTCGTCATCACGTGGATAATCTGCCCATATGTCTTCTATAGATTCAAAAACTTCTCCTTCTCCATTTTCTAATTGTTGAAGATTTTCAACTACTTCTAAAGGAGCACCAGTACGAATAGCAAAATCAATCAATTCTTCCTTTGTCGCTGGCCAAGGTGCATCTTCTAAATGAGAAGCTAATTCTAAAGTCCAATACATATATTGATATTTTTAATTATTAAAAAATCAAAAAAAATAATATTTTATTTTATATATTTGATTTTCAAAAATCAATGAACTTTTTCATAAAAATTACAAGATAAAATTAGAGAATTTAAATTACAAATAAATTGCATGAAAAAGTTTCCAAAAATTGTATTTATAGGTTCAAACCATTTTTCTCTTTATGCTTTAAAAAAATTATATATAAAACAATACAATATTGTAGGAATAATTACAAGCCCTGACAATAAATTTTTTAAAAATAAAGGAAAAAAAGCATTTACTCCTGTAAAAATATACGCATTAGAAAATAATATACCCTTTTTACAACCTAAAAATCTTACAAGTTATTCTTTTTTAGAGAATCTAAAAATATGGAATGCAGATATACAAATTGTTGTTTCTTTTAGAATTTTACCTAAAGAAGTATGGAATTTTCCTAAAATGGGGTCTTTTAATTTACATGCATCTCTTCTTCCACAATATAGAGGAGCTGCTCCTATTCATTGGGCAATTATTAATGGAGAAAAAAAAACTGGATTGACAACTTTTTTCATAGAAGAAAAAATAGATTCTGGAAAAATTATTTTACAAAAAAAAATAAAAATAAGAAAAAAAGAAACAGCAGGAGAATTAGAAAAAAAATTAAAAAGAATGAGTGGTCCTATAGTAATTCAAACTTTAGAAAATATTGTGACAAACAAAATGAAACCTATTTCTCAAAATCATATTGATTCTTATTTATTAAAAAATGCTCCAAAAATATCGACAGAAGACTGTAGAATACAATGGGGTAATCCTTCTATAGAATCTATATACAATAAAATAAGAGGATTAAGTCCTTATCCTACAGCGTGGACTTTATTATTTTTCAATAATAAAAAATTTGTTAGATTTAAAATCTTTTTTGTAAAAAAAATACGGAATATCCATACTTTTCCAACTGGATCTATATTCATTATTTCATCCAATGAAATGAAAATATCTGTTAAAGAGGGGTTTATCTCTATTATCGAAGGACAAATAGAGGGAAAAAAAAGAATGTATATAAAAAATTTAATTAACGGATTGAAAATAAGAGAAAATCTCTTCGTTCGATAAAAAATTTTAATCATTTATTCTTTATATATAATATATATTTGCTGTTGCTTTAATTATAAGATTATTTTTATAGTTAACTAAAATTAAATTAATTATTCATGAATAAAACAGAATTGGTTAATTCAATAGCTGAAAAAACTGGAATAACAAAAATAAAAGCTAAAAACGTGACAGATGCATTTATAGAAACAGTAATCGAATCTCTAAAAAAAGGAGAGAAGGTTACTTTAGTCGGATTTGGGACCTTTTCTGTGGTAGAAAGACATCCCAGAAATGGAGTTAACCCTAGAACAGGAAAAAAAATACATATTCCAGGAAAAAAAGTAGCTAAATTTAAAATAGGAGCAGAATTGACAAAATTCTGACTTTAAAGAGATAAAGTTTAAAAACTTTATCTCTTTATTTTATATTATGGAGATAATCTATATAAGATCCATTTTTTTTCTTTCCCTAAAAGATAAACAAGTCTATCATGAAGTCTGTTAGGTTGCCCCTGCCAAAATTCCATTTTGTAAGGTTTTACGACATATCCTCCCCAATAAAAAGGACGTTTTATAATTTTTCTATGAAAAAAATTTTTCCATTTTTTATATTGTTTTAATAAATATTCTTTAGATGAAATTATCATGCTTTGTCTAGAAACCCAACTTCCAATTTGATTTCCTCTAGGTCTATTATGAAAATATTCATCTGATTTTTTTCTTTGAATTTTTGATGTTATTCCTTTAATAATGATTTGTCTTTCCATATTTTTCCAATAAAAAGAAATACATACTTTTGGTATATTTTGAATTGCTCTTCCTTTAATACTATAATAATTTGTATAAAAAATAAATCCGTTTTCTGAATATTCTTTTAGTAAAACTACTCTTGTTTCTGGGCCTCCATCCTCTCCTATAGTAGAAATAAACATTGCGTTGATTTCTTCATTATCTTTTTCTTTATAATAGGATTTTTCCTCTTGAAACCAATCATCAAATAACTGAAAAGGATCTCTTGGGACTTCAGATTCCAATAAAGAATCTTTTGCATAATTTTTTCTAAAATTACTCAAATCAATAGTCATAATCTTATAATATGAATATAATTAATATAAAATAAAAATATATTAACTTTATCTATTGTGATATAGATAATCTTATTATATTAAATACTAATATTGGCGTGATAGCTCAGTTGGTTAGAGCGTTGGATTCATAACCCAGAGGTCGGGGGTTCAAATCCCCCTCACGCTACTAAAAATGTATTTTCATTGTTTTCTCAATAATATAAAATAACATTATAAAAATATGTATTTTTCTGTTTTTAGTTCCTCTCTATTAAGAAAATTGCATACTTTATATAAAATTATAAATATTAATAATTTATCGAATTCAATTACTTTTGTAGTTTCGAAAAAAAATAAATTAAAAATTATATGGGGATTAGATTCAAAAAACCTAATATATACATATATTAAAATATATATTAAAAAATATACAAATGAAAAAGTGACTGTATCTATTAAATTTATGATAGATATTTTGACTACATTTTATAATGAAAAACTTCTTATAAAAAAGAAAAAAAATACACTGAATATCTATTCCAAACAAGGAATTTATGAAATCCCTATTTATTATGATTCAAATCATAGTAACATCCTTATATTTAAATCTTATTTTTTAAGAATTTCTTTATTTTCAAATATTCTTTTAAAAATATTAAAAAAAACTTTATTTGCTACTGGAGACGAAGATTTAAAACCTATATTCAATGGAGTTTTTTTTCAATTTTTTACCAATGAAGCGAATTTTGTGGCAACAGATACTTATAAATTAGTAAAATATACTATAAAAAATTTTAAAACAGATAAAAATATACAATTTATTGTTTCTCGAAAATATCTTAATATAGTTAAGGATATTCTAACATATGAGAAAAAAAATAAGATAATTTTTCTTATAATATTCAATACTAATATTATTTTTCATTTTAAAAATCATATTTTTTCATGTCAACTAATAAATGAAAAATATCCAAATTATCATTCTTTTATTCCTCATCAAAAATGTCATATCTCTCTTATTATTAATAAATTTTTATTATTAAATACTATTAAAAGAATTTCTATTTTTTCTAAAAAAAATTTTTTTATTGATTTTCATTTTAATCATAAAAAATTAAAAGTTTGTGATCAAAATACGATTGATCTTAATAATTCTATTTATGAAATAGAATGTAAAGTAATTTTTAACTATTTGAAAAATATGAAAATAGGTTTTAATTCTAAATTTTTGATTGAAACTTTGTCTTCTTTAAATGAAGATTTTGTTTATTTTGAATTATATCAGAAAATGGGAATTATAAAACCTTTATATAATAAAAAAAAAGAAGAATCTATTTTTATATTGATTATGTCTACAATAAAAATATGAAAATATCATTGAATTGGATTAAAAAATATGTATTTCCTCTTAATATAGATGAAAATGAGATATCCAAGATATTATCTGATATTGGATTAACAGTAAAAGGAATTCATAATATGGATAATGATTTTGTTTTAGACCTGGAAATTACACCTAATCGGACAGATGCGATGAGTCATTACGGAATTGCACGTGATTTATACGCGGTTTTGAAATTTCGTGGATATAAAGTCAATTTGTTAAAACCAGAAATAAATAAACAAATTATTAATTTTGGTAATAAATCCCATATTCAAATTTGTATAAAAATACATAAAAAATGTATAAGATATTCCGGTATATTAATTTCTAAAATTAAAATAGAACCGTCTCCATATTGGTTGATTTCTATATTAGAATCTATAGGAATTAAATCTGTCAATAATATAATAGATACAATACATTTTGTTATGTATGAATTAGGACAACCCATACATATTTTTGATATGGATCAAATAGAAGATGGAAAAATTATAATAAAAAATGCGGAAAAAAATACATATTTCCAATCTTCAGATAAAAAAATAATAAAACTTGATGAAGAAGATTTAGTAATTTATGATACTGTAAAACCATTATCTATAGCCGGAATAATCAATAATGTAAAATCAAATATACATATTAAAAGCAAAAATATTTTTATTGGAAGTGCTTGTTTTGATCCCATTATTATCCGGAATATTAGAAAAAAGCATTGTATAAAAACAGAAATGTCCCATTTTTTTGAAAAAGATATTGATCCTAATCAAACTGTGTATACTTTACAAAGAGTAGCTTTTCTTATAAAAGAAATAATAAAAAATAAAATAATATGCTCAGATATAATCGATTTTTATCCTAATCCTATATCTTTTTACAAAATAAAACTTCGTTATAGTAAAATACTAAATGTTATAGGAAGAAAAATATCGATAAAAAAAATTAAAAAAATTTTATCATTATTAGAAATTTTGATTCATTTTGAAAATGATAAACATTTATTGATTAGTATTCCTTCTTATAGAACAGATGTTCAAAGAGAAATAGACGTAATTGAAGAAATATTACGCATTTATGGAATTCATAAAATTCCAATATACAATAAAACAAAAATTTATACACTTCCTAAAGTTTTTTATAAAACAGAATATGAAATACAAAAAATACTTTTTGAACAATTAGTTTCTTATGGATTTCAAGAGATTATTTCTTCCACTATGATTAATGAAGAGGAATATTCTTCTTTACTCAATTCTTTTTTTTATAGAAAAAAAATTAAAGTGATTAATCCCGTGAACCAAAGTTATAAATTTATGCGCTCCAGTTTATTATTCAGTATGATAAATTGTATAGAATATAATTATAAAAATAATCGAATCGACTCCAATATTAAATTTTTTGAATTAGGAAAAATATATTTTCAACAAAATAATAAATTTTTAGAAAAAACCTACCTTGGAATAGCTATATCGAAAAAAGAAAAAACTAAATCTAAAAATTATTATTTTTTGTATTTAAAAGGAATTATTGAACAAATTTTTCAAAAAAGTGGAATATTTAATTATGTTCAAACACTTTCTAAACATCCATTGTTGGAAAATGGCGTTACTATACTATACAATCAGAAAAATTTAGTCGAATTAGGAAAATTTAAAAAAAATATTTTAAAAAAAAATGAAATATTTTATGCAGAAATTGATTGGAAATATTTAGTATCTCTTATTCAAAAACAAAAAATGATTTACATTCCATTTTCAAAATATCCTACTTCAAAAAGAGATTTATCTATATTAGTGGACAAAAGTATTTCATTTGAAAAAATAAATCAATTAATTAAAAAAAAAGAAAATCATATAATTAAAAAAATTAAAATATATGATTTATATGAAGGGATAAATTTTCCAAATTCAAAAAAATCCTACACTGTAAGTTTCCTTTTTGAAAGCCAAAAGGAAACATTGACTGATAAAATTATTAATAATTCAATGAAAGAGATTGAATTATTTTTAAAAAAACAATTAAAAGCTGAAATTAGAGAAAAATAAAATTATATCAAATAAGATAATTTTTTTAAAATTTTTTTTAATCCAGTTTCTTGTTCTATAATTTTTGATATTTCTTTTATGTAAATTCTTTTTTGTTTCATACTATCTCTCTCTCTCATGGTCACTGTATTTGTTTTTATAGTATCGTAATCTACAGTAAAACAAAATGGAGTTCCTATAGCATCTTGTCTTCGATACAATTTTCCAATGGATTCTTTTTCATCGTAAATTAATCTATAATGAATTTTTATATCATTAAATATTTTTTTTGCTATTTCTGGTAATCCATCTTTTCTAACTAATGGAAATATGGCAGCTTGAATTGGGGATAAATAATAGGGTAATTTTAATACTATACGCATTTTTCCGTTTTTTAATTTTTCCTTTTTTAAGGAAGAAGAAAATATAGCCAAAAAAAGACGATCTAATCCTAAAGATGTTTCTATAACATAAGGAATATAATTCCTTTTTGATTCAAAAATTCTTAGTTTTTTTTTTGAACATAATTCGTGGTTTTTTAAATCAAAATCCCTACGAGAATGAATTCCTTCTATTTCTTGAAATCCAAAAGGAAAATGAAATTCTATATCTGATCCATAAGTCGCATAATGAGCTAAATGATCATGATCACACAATTTATAAGATTTTTTATTATTTTCTAAATTTAATTCTAAATGCCATTTTAATCTATTTTTTTTCCAATATTCATACCATTTTATTTCTTCTTCGGGAAGAATAAAAAATTGCATCTCCATTTGTTCAAATTCCCGCATTCTAAATATAAATTTTCTTGCAATAATTTCATTTCTAAAGGATTTTCCTATTTGAGCAATTCCAAACGGAATCTTCATTCTATTAGATTTTATAACATTATGAAAATTAGAAAATATTCCTTGAGCTGTTTCAGGACGAAGATATAAATCTTTTTCATTTTTAATTTTAAACATCATATTGAAATGACGAATTTTTGTCCAATTTTTTTTTTTAAAAACGGGATCACAGATGGATAATTCATCCATTAAAACTTTGATATCTACAAAATTTTTTGTTTTCAAAGATTGATATAAACGAGATAATGTTTCATCTTTTTTTTTAGGATTATTTAAAAAATTTTTTTCTACATATTCCTGAATTAAAATTTCAGGACGATATCTTTTTTTAGAATCTTTATTATCAATTAATAATTGGTTAAATTGATCAACATGACCAGATGCATGCCAAACATCAGAATGCATAAAAATAGAAGAATCAACTCCCACTATATTTTCATGAAGTTGAGTCATTGATTTCCACCAAAATTTTTTGATATTATTTTTTAATTCCACTCCATGTGGACCATAATCATAAACTGCATTTAATCCTCCATAAATTTCACTAGAAGGAAAAATAAAACCATAAATTTTTGCGTGAGAAATTAAAAAATCAAAAAAATGATTAGATTTTTTCATATTCTTCACATAAAGATAAATACTTTTCCAAATCTAATGCAGCCATACATCCAGTACCAGCAGAAGTAATAGCTTGACGATAAATAGGATCTTGTACGTCTCCAGCAGCAAATACTCCAGGTTTACTAGTTCTAGTTTCTCCTTTTTGTACAATAATATATCCTCTTTCATCCAAATCTAATTTAGATTTAAAAATTTCTGTATTAGGAACATGACCTATTGCAAGAAATAAACCACTAATTAAAATTGTTCTATTCATTTTATTTTTTTGATTAAAAATTTTAATCCCTTCCAAAAAATTATATCCAATAATTTCTGTAACATTAGAATAAAATAAAATATCAATATTATTTTTTTTTAAAATACGCTCTTGCAGAGCTTTAGATGCTTTAAAATAACCTTTTCTTACGATTATATATACTTTTTGGCAAATTTTAGCTAAATAATTCGCTTCTTCTAAAGCCGTATCTCCACCTCCTATCACTGCTACATTTTTTTCTTTATGAAAAAAACCATCACAAGTAGCACAAGAAGAAATTCCTAATCCCATAAATTTTTTTTCTTTATTAATTCCTAAAAATTTTGGACGAGAACCTGTAGCGACAATTAATCCTCTACTTTCTAGATATTTTTTTTTATCCAAAAAAACACGATGTATCCCTCCTTTTTTATTGGATAAAATAACATGGATCACTGATTGATTTATTATTTTAGTATTAAAACGTTCTGCTTGCTTTTTACAATTATTCATTAAATCATTTCCATTAACTCCTTCATAAAATCCAAGATAATTATCCACACTAGTTGTAGTAGTCAATTGTCCTCCAGGTTGGGATCCAGTAAAAAGAATAGGATTCATATCAGCTCTTGCCGCATACACAGCAGAAGAATAACCAGCAGGACCAGATCCAATAATAATACAATCTTGTATTTTTTTTTTGAATAACATAAGAATATTTATTTTTTTAACAAAAAATTCTATACAATAAATAATATTTTAATTTTTATCATTTAATAATAATAAATTATGCATAATTTAAATTTATTTATAATAAAATATTTACATTTAAAAAAAATAAGAAATAGAATTCATATATTTTGCGTTATTAGAAAAAAATTTTATCTTTTTTCTCAAGAAGAAGTGATACGTCAATATATCATTTTTTTGTTAAAACAAGCAAAAAAGTATAAAAATTCCAACATATGGGTGGAATATCCTTTTAGGATAAATAAATTAAATAAACGATTAGATATTTTAGTTCAGTTTAACCAAAAACCGCACATATTGATTGAATGTAAACCCCCTAAAATTTCTATTACACAAAAAACTTTTGATCAAATATCCATATATAATCAAACTATCAAAGCTCCATTTTTAATGGTAAGTAATGGAATAAAAAATTTTATTTTCAAAGTTGATAAGTACAAAAAAAAATTTTTTTTTATAAAATATATTCCATAATTTATATCTACAAATTATAATGATAAAGAATGCATATAATCAATAAGATCTAATAATTTTGTAGAATAACCAACTTCATTATCGTACCACGATACTATTTTCAAAAAATTTGAATTTAACATAATGCTAGAATTTGCATCAAAAATAGAAATTCTTTGATCTCCTATAAAATCAGATGAAACAACAGCGTCTTCTGTATATCCCAATATACCTTTTAATTTAGTTTTAGAAGCATCTTTCATGCATAATTTAATTCTCTCAAAATTGGTATCTTTTTTAAGATTAACAGTAAAATCCAAAACGGAAACATTTGCCACAGGAACTCTAAAAGCCATTCCTGTTAATTTTCCATTTAAACTAGGGATAATTTTTCCTACTGCATTAGCCGCACCTGTTGATGATGGAATAATATTAACCAATGAAGATCTTCCTCCTCTCCAATCTTTATTAGAAATAGAATCAACAACTTTTTGAGTTGCAGTAGAGGCATGTATAGTTGTCATCAATCCTTGATATATTCCAAAATTATCATTTAAAACTTTAACAATTGGAGATAGACAATTTGTAGTACAGGATGCATTAGATACAATATTTTGATCTTGTCTCATATTTTCATGATTGACTCCCATAACAAACATAGGAATATCATCTTTAGGAGGAGCAGATAAAATTACTTTTTTAGCTCCTGATTTTAAATGAGCTTTAGCCAGATTTTTTGTCAAAAAAAGACCAGTAGATTCAACAACATATTCTACATTTAAATTTCCCCAATTTAGTTTTTCAGGGTCTTTTTCATTAGTAACTTTTACCCGCTTTCCATTCAATATTAGATAATTTTTATCTTCAATATGAACATTTTTTTTAAAAATACCATGAATGGAATCATATTTTAACATATAAGCTAAATACTCTATAGAGACTAAATCATTTATAGATACCACTTTCACATTATTCCTATTTAAAGCAGATAATAAAACCAGTTTTCCTATTCTTCCAATTCCATTAATTCCTATTTTTATAGACATATTTTAATAATTTTTATTATTGTCAAATTAATTTTTAACCTTCAAAAAAGTAATAAAAGTAGATGATGGAATTTCTACTTTTCCTATTTGTCGCATTTTTTTCTTTCCTTTTTTTTGTTTTTCTAAAAGTTTTCTTTTTCTAGAAATATCACCTCCATAACATTTATCCGTCACATTTTTTCTTAAAGCTTTAATAGTTTCTCTTGCTATAATTCGTCCAGATATAGAAACTTGAATAGGAATACTAAATTGATGTTTTGGAATTAAAACAGATAATTCTTGACATATTTGTTTTGCTAAAAAAAAAGCTTTTGTTTTATGAACTAAAAGAGATAAAGGTTCTATTTTTTCATGATTAATCAATACAGTAATTTTTTTTAAATCCGAATTTCTATAACCAATAAAATTATAATCAAAAGAAGCGTATCCATTAGAAATAGTTTTTAATTTATCATAAAAATCAAATACAATCTCTGATAAAGGCATTTCAAACATAATTTTAATTCTTTTTGAAGTCATATAATTATAATGACCAATCATAATTCCTCTTTTTTCAATGCATAATGATATTACATTTCCTATATAAAAATCTTTAGTTATAATAGAAACTGAAACATATGGTTCCTCTATTTTTTTTAATTTTTCTGTTTCTGGAAAATCTGAAGGATTATTGATTAAAATCTTTTGATTATTTTTCATATAAACCCTATAAGATACATTAGGAATAGTAAGTATTACGGAAATGTCATATTCACGCTCTAAACGATCTTTCACAATTTCCATATGAAGAAATCCTAAAAATCCACAATGAAAACCAAATCCTAATGCTGGAGAAGACTCAGGAATAAAAGAAAGTGCAGCATCATTTAATTGCAATTTTTCTATAGATGAACGTAATTCTTCATATTTTTCAGAATGAGTTGGATAAATGCTAGCAAAAACCATAGGTTTAAATTCTTTGAATTTTTGTATAGCTTTTTCAGCTGGTTTATGAGCATCTGTTATGGTATCTCCTACTTTTACTTCACTCGTATTTTTTATACCTGATACAACATATCCAACATCTCCTGTATTGATTTTATTCTTTGAAATACGTTTTAGCTTTAAAATCCCTATCTCATAAGCAGAATAAACTTTTCCTGTGGACATAAATCGTAATTTTTGTCCTTTTCGTATACAACCATTTTTTATTCTAAATAAGGCTTCAATTCCTCTAAATGGATTGTATAAAGAATCAAAAATAATAGCTTGTAATGGAGCTTGTGGATCTCCTTTTGGTGCAGGAATACGTGTAACTATTTGATTCAAAACATTATTAATACCTAATCCATTTTTTGCACTAACAGGAATAATATCTTCCATTTTACATCCTACCAATTCCATAATTTCTTTCATTACGTCTTCAGATATAGATTCTAATAAATCAATTTTGTTTAAAACTGGAATAATGGACAGATGATTTTTTAACGCTAAAGAAAGATTAGATATTGTTTGTGCTTGTACACTTTTCGTACAATCAACTACAAGTAAAGCTCCTTCACAAGCTGCAATAGAACGCGATACTTCATATGAAAAATCAACATGACCAGGGGTATCTATCAGATTAAGAATGTATATTTGATTATTATATTTATATTCCATTTGAACAGCGTGACTCTTGATAGTTATTCCACGTTCTTTTTCCAAATCCATATCATCCAATAGTTGATTACCTTTTCTTTCTGAAACTGTTTTTGTAAATTCCAACAAACGATCAGCTAATGTACTTTTTCCGTGATCTATATGCGCGATAATACAAAAATTACGAATATAATGAATCATGATTGATTAAGTTTTAAAATAATAAATAACCTTGAAGGGAATCGAACCCATACCATAGGAATCGGAATCCTATATTCTATCCTATTAAACTACAAGGCCATCATTACTTACTAATTAAGTATAACGATTGAACATGTTCATCGTTTTCTGTAGGCCATTTATTATAAATGAAAATATTATTTCTATACCTATATCTAATCTGGAAAAGAGATAATTCATTTCTTCCTTTTTCCAATTTCCTAATACATAAGAATCTACTTTTTTATAAAAATGATTTTTTTTAATACCAAAACGAAGACGTGTATAATGAGATGTTCCGATTTCTTTTTCTATATTTTTCAACCCATTATGTCCTCCACTTCCTCCTTTTTTTCTTAAACGAAAACTACCAAAATTTAAATAAATATCATCAGATATTACAAGAATATTTTTTAATAAAATTTTTTCTTTTATCATCCAATATTTTACAGAAATCCCGCTATTATTCATATAAGTGGTAGGTTTTAAAAAAAAAAGTAATTTTCCATTATATATGAATTTATAAATAAAACCAAATTTCTTTTTTGAAAAAGAAAAAAAATATTTTTTCGATATTTGATCTAAAATCATAAATCCTAGATTATGTCTAGTTTTTTTATATAAACATCCTGGATTTCCTAATCCAATTATCAAGAATTTTTCTATATTCTTACAATTGTATAAGTGTGAAGAACTCATCCCAATTAATGAAGGACTTCATATACGGCACTTCCTATATTATCCGGAGATTTAACGATATATATACCACTTTTTTCCATAATTTTCATTTTTTCCTGCGCAGTCTCTATTTTTTTTTCTATAATAGCTCCAGCATGCCCCATCGTTCTACCTTTTGGAGCAGTTTGTCCAGCTATAAAACCTATCACTGGTTTTTTTTTATCTATTTTTGTAATCCATTCAGAAGCCTCAATTTCTAATATACCTCCTATCTCTCCGATCATAACAATACATTCTGTTTCTGAATCATGTAAAAATAATTTCATAATTTCTTTTATACTCATTCCTACAATAGGATCTCCTCCTATACCAATAGCTGTGGAAATTCCATAACCAAATTTTACAATTTGATCTGCTGCTTCATAAGTTAGAGTTCCTGATCTAGAAATTATCCCTACATTTCCTTTTTTTTTAAATACTGAATTTGGCATTATTCCTACTTTTGACTCTTCTGGAGAAATAATACCAGGACAATTTGGCCCTATTAAATGAGATTTTTTATTCTTCAAAAAATACTTTACTTTAACCATATCTGAAACTGGAATTCCTTCTGTGATACATACAATAACTTGTATTTTCATATAAATAGATTCTAAAATAGCATCATAAGCAAAAGTTGCAGGAACAAAAATAATGCTAACATTTCCTCCTGTATGATTCACTGCTTCTTCAATAGTATTAAAAATAGGAATACCTAAATACGTTTTACCTCCTTTTCCTGGAGTGACTCCTCCGACTATAATAGTTCCATAATTTATCATTTGTTCAGTATGAAATAATCCTTCTTTCCCAGTTAATCCTTGTACAAGGACTTTAATATTTTTATCTATCAAAATACTCATAATTCTTAATTAATTATTTTATTTTCTAACTCTCTCTATATAAGATCTATTTTTAGTATTTATCTTAATAAGATCTCCGATATAGATAAAAGAAGGGACCAATAATTTAGTACCTGTTTCTAAAATAACAGTTTTATTGGTCTTATTAATAGTATCTCCTTTTTTTATATATTCTGTTTTTTTCACTTTTAAAATCACTGTAGAAGGTATTTTTAAAAATAAAAAAATTTTTTCTTTTTCACTTTTTATATGAAAAAAAATGGATATTTTCATCCCTTCTTTTAAAAATCCTATATTTATGTTTTTTATTAATTTTTCTTCTATCTGTATTTGATCATAATTATTATCATTAATAAAATGAAAAATATTTCTTTTTTTATATAAATACCTATATAAATAAGATTCTATTTGAACCTTTTTTAATTTATATTTTGCTGAAAAATTATTTTCTACAATATGTCCTGTTACTAAATTTTTTAATTTAGTCCTAATAAAGGCATATCCTTTTCCTGGTTTCACATGAAGAAAATCAATAATTTTGAATATTTCATTATTCCATTGTATATATAAACCTTTTTTTAAATTCATTGAATTTTAAAAATTTTCATAGTTTTTAACTATTTTTGCTACAACTTCTGCTTCTACTACAAGTTTATTATTCACATAACCTTTTCCTTGCATGTGAACAATGCCTCTTCTCATAGATTCTAACAAATAAACTTGAAAAATAATTATATCTCCAGGAACGATTTTGTGTTTAAATTTTACTTTATCTATTTTTAAAAAATAAGTAGAATATAATTCAGGATGACTTAATTTATTTAACACAAGTATCCCTCCAACTTGTGCAATGGCTTCTATTTGTAATACTCCTGGCATAATTGGTTCTCTGGGAAAATGTCCTATAAAAAAAGATTCATTCATTGTTACATTTTTAACTCCTACAATACTTTTTTCTGTTAAGTCTATGACTTTATCTACTAAAAGAAATGGAGGTTTATGAGGTAGAATTTTCATAATACTTTTTATATCCAAAAGAGGTTTCTTTTTTAAATTGAATTCTGGAATATCATTTTTTTTAAATGTTTGAATTTTGTTCATTAACTCCTTTAAAAATTGCATAATAATATAATTATCTGGATTATAAAAAATTAATCTACCTTTCAATTTGGTCTCCATTAAAGTTAGAAGTCCTATAATATCTAAAAGAAAATGTTTAGCTATTTCATTCAATGCTTTATTTTTATAATAAAATGTGCTACAAAAAAAATAATTCATTATTTTTTTTTGTTTTTTTTTTTCATGAAGAATACAAAACATTTTTGAATTTGCAATTTTATGGAATTGATATAGATCTTTTAAAAGAGCATTTTGTGTATAACATTTAGAATCAAAATCTATAACGGTCATAATTTCAAATTCTTTAGACGGTAAAGCTAAAATTACTCCTCCTGTTTTTTTATTTTCATAAGAAATAATTTTCGTAATTGAAAAATATTTTCTTCTTTCGTTCTGTTCTATAATTCCTACTTTTTGAATTGCTTCTACAAAAAATTTAGAAGACCCATCCATAATGGGAATTTCAATATTATCTAATTCTATGATCACATTATCTAAATCCATACCTGTTAAAGCCGCTAAAATATGTTCAACAGTATAAATTTTGAATCCATTATTCTCTAAAATAATACCTTTATCTATGCTTTCCTTTATAAAAAAAGAATAATGAGCTTTAATACAAGGTTTTTCTTTTATATCTGTTCTAATAAAAATAAATCCTGTATAAATTGGAGCTGGTTTGAATGTAATAGTTACTTTTTTTTCAGTATATAAACCAACCCCTTGTAAAGAAATTTTTCCTGCAATAGTTTTTTGCTTTTCAAGCATATAATAATAATATATATTAAAACTTCATTCCTTTTAAATTAAATGAAAAACCATATTGTTCATAAATTTTACAAAAAAATACCAGAAAAATAAAAACTTTATGTAATTTCTATTAACAAATGTGTGATTTTTATTATATCATGAGTTTTTCAAGACGTATGATTTTATTTTTTACAGGTTTTATTATTGGTATTTTAATATTACTTTTTTTTTTCTATTCCTTTCAAAAAAGATTATTGAATATAAAAAAGAAAAAAATAATAGAAAATCAAGACAAAAAATATTTTTCTGATATGAAAAAAACAAACAATTTATTTATTATAAATAAAACAATATGAAAAGAACTTATCAACCTTCGAATAGAAAAAAAGTCAATGTTCATGGATTCATGAAAAGAATGAATTCAAAAACAGGTCGTATGATTATATCTAGAAGAAGGAAAAAAGGAAGAAAAAGACTAGCAGTCTATAATTTTAAAAAATGAAATTTTTTTACAAAATTTTAAAATATTCTATATTCCCAATTTCAGGAAAACTTTTCCCCTTTTCTCCATAAAATTTTTTACCTGTAACAATAAATTCTTCATAAGAAAAAAAATTTGATAAATCTCCTATATCTACTATTTTAGTGAAAAAAGTAAGATTTTTCTTCATTAAATCAATTTTTTCAAAATTCATTAAACCTATGTCGACTAAAAATTTATTTTTATTTTTTTGTATTTGTACTTTTCTATATATTTTATCTAACAAGATATTTTTATTTTCTGGAATGGAAAAATAAGATTTATAATTTCTTTCAAGATCTTCTACTTTATTATAAGAAATAAAATAAATTCCCGCAATAATAGATAACGTACTATATTTTCTAATAATTTTTTTTTGAAAGTCTTTGGGATAATTCCCTGATTCTATTAGAATACAAGGATAGCCTAATTGTTGTAACCGATCCCCAATTGCTGTAGGATACAATTTATCAGAAAATCGACCTATTGATCCTATATCAGGTAAAATTTTATAAAGTTCTTTTGTAATAAAATTTATAATTCCCATAGATTTTTTTCTGCTTTTAGAATAAACATTTTTATTCATAGATATAGAAGGAGATAAAAAAGATAAAATAGCAGGATTAAAATTTTGATATCCAACATTATAAATGCTTCTTTGATCATGTAAATTAAATAAAATATTAGGTTTGTTTTTTTCTATTTCTTTAAATAGAATTTGTATTTCTGGAGATTGTAAACGAATAGCATCTCTATTTAAATCTACATTTATAGCATTTCTTCTTTTAAAGATTTCAGATCCATCAGGATTTAACATCGGAATAAATAAAATAGTTAAACTTTTTTTTAAAAATTGAACTAAATTACAATTGTGCTCCTTTAAAAAAAAATTAAAAATATCAAACATAGATTTTGTTCCCGTAGTTTCATTTCCATGCATTTGAGACCAAATAAGTATTTTTATTTTTCCTATCCCCCATTTAATTTTGAAAATTTTCCTTTTTTCTATAGATAATCCTATAGGAACAATAGAACATATATTTTTATACTTATTCATAACTTTCAATAAGTCAGAATATCTGAAAATTTTTGAATTACCTATCCTACTTTCTTTAAAAAATTCATAACTATGAAAGAGAGATATAATATCGAAAAAAAACATTAAAATTTAAATTTTTTTTAAAAATTATACTATTTATGATTATGATTAATAACAAAATTGTTATTATCTTTCAAAAAAATAAAAAACTTTTACTAAGTTAAAAGTTTTTTATAAAAAAATATGAAATAGAACATGTTGGAAACAACAACAAAATCATATAAGAAAAATAAAGACGAATTTTTAACATATGAAGAATTATTTTAAAATAAATTACACCGAATCGATTTTATTAATAGTAGGATTTACTGCTTTAAATTTTTTCAACATAATTCTCAGAAAATTATTGATTTCTATTAATTTACCTGAAAGCATGATATTTTCAATATCATATACTCTCCCTTTCATTTTTTTATTTTTTTTCATATCTCATCAAGCTCAAAAGAAAAATCTATTCATAGATTTATCCATGAAATTATCTCCATGGTATATTTATTTTATTATTTTTTGTATGATGTTTTGTATGATAATTATGAATGAATATATTTCTTCACTCGTTCCAAGAGAAGGGCCTATATTAGGAAATATGTATAAAGAAATTGAAGAATTTCTAAAAGAAGAAGTTAAAAATCCAATTCCCTTTTTTTCTACTACAGTATTGTTAGCACCTATATGTGAAGAAGTTCTTTTTAGAGGTATTATTTTAAATGGAATGTTAAAAAATAAGATACATCCTATTAAGGCTATTTTATTTTCTTCATTTTTATTTGGATTAACTCATATGAACCCATGGCAATTTGTAGGAGGCATCATCATTGGTAGTTTTATAGGATTTATTTATTTTATAACTTCTTCTATTATAGACTGTATATTATTACATATATTTAATAATGCTTTCGCTATATTCACTATGTTTTTTGTTATGAAAAATGAAGATACTATTCTTTCAAAAGAAGAATATATAAATATTGGATACATCTTAATAATTGCTTTAATTATAATAATTAGTGGTAGTATTTTTCTTTTAAAAAGAAAGGAAAGTATAAAAAATAAAAAAATTTAATTTTTTCTTAAAAAATATAGATCATATATATGAATTAGAAAAATTATTAAAAAATTTTTCATAATGAAAAAGTCTTCACTAACTATTTTGGGATGTCATTCTTCCATCCCTACAAATAAGTTTCATCCCACTTCTCAAGTATTGGAAATGAAAGGTTTTTTTTTCCTTATTGATTGTGGAGAGGGAACACAAGTTCAATTAAGAAAAGCAAAAATAAAATTTAATAAAATAATACACATATTCATATCTCATTTACATGGAGATCATTTTTTCGGCCTTATTGGGTTATTATCTACTTTTCATCTATTAGGAAGAGAAAAATCAGTAAGTATTTATGCTCCAAAAGGATTAAAAGAAATCATTGATGTTCATTTTAAATGGTCTTATACTAAACTTAAATATTGTATAGATCATATAGAATTATCATCAAAAAAATTAGAAAAAATAATGGAAAATGAAAAAATAGAAATTTTTTCCATTCCATTGAAACATAGAATTTACGCAAATGGGTTTCTTTTTAGAGAAAAACCTAGTAATAGAAAATTAAATATAAAAGAAATTAAAAAAATACCTGATATTCAAATAGGAGATTATCCTAATTTGAAATTAGGAAAAGATTTTAAAACAAATAATGGAAGAGTGATTCCTAATTTTCAATTAACATTTGATCCCCCAAAAATATTATCTTACGCTTTTTGTTCAGATACCTCCTTTTACTTACCTATAATTGAATACATAAAATATGTAGATTTATTATATCATGAATCAACCTTTCTAAAAACAGAAGAAAATAGAGCTATGAAGACAGGACATTCTACAGCAAATCAGGCAGCATATATAGCTAAAAGAGCTAAAGTTAAAAAATTATTGTTAGGGCACTATTCAAACCGATTTCCTAATATTAAAGAATTTGAAAAAGAAGCAAAAGAAATCTTTTTTAATGTAGAAGCATCTGAACCTCTAAAAACATATTATTTATAATATGATATCATGTTATTAATTCTTTTTAAAGAAAAAAAAGATATAATAGATCCTATTATTAAAATAATACATATAACAATAAAAAAATCTTCTATTTTCACTTTAACAGGAAAAGGTATTTTTTTTTCTATTTTAAATATTTGATATTTTTCTTGTACAAAAAAAATAATATAAGATATTAATAATCCAATGAAACAACCAAAAATAGTAATCATTAATCCCATATAAAAAAATATTACCTTAATTCTATACAAAGAAAACCCCATACTCCATAATGTAAACAGTTCTTTAATTTTATCTAATTGTAAAATACAAATAGCACTAAACAAATTAAATCCAGTAATTAGTGTTATTAATACAAATAAAAAATATACAAATATTTTTTCTGTGTTCATAACTTTATATAAAATTTTCTCTCTTTCTGTACGTGTTATTATATCAAATTTTGATCCTAATTTTTGAACTAAAATGTTTTTCATATCATGAAGATTTACTTTATCATGAACCTTAATTTCTAATGCATGAAAAACTTTTTTTTTTATTATCTTTTGAAGTTCATATAAATTACAAAATAAATATTTATTATCCATTTTATGACTAAAATAAAAAATTCCTTTTACAGAAATTTTTATTTTCATAAATAATGAAACAGAAGTATTTTTTGGATTATCAAAAATAAATATTTGTAAAGGCATATTTATTATATGATATAATAATATTGGAAAATATGAAAGTATGGAATCCCATCCTACATATATATTTAAATAATCAAATTTATTATTTTTTAAATTAATTATTTTAAATTTATCCATAACTTTTTTATATTCAGTATCCACTCCTTTTAAAAAAAAAAAATATTCATGATTCTTATAATACAAGAAAATTTTTTTTTCCATTGTCTTAGAACAAGCTATAATTCCTTGTATAGATTTTATTTTATTGATAACAGAATCATCAATAAAATAATTTTTTTCATTTGAATAGGAAATAATTATATCAGGATAATGATTTTGATAAAATTTTTTATTTAAATCTTCCAATCCAGAAAAAACAAATAAAATTGCAGACAAAGAAAATGTGGAGATACAAATAGATAAAATTGATAGAATAACAATAATATTAACAAGATTAATTTTTTTTTTAGAAAAAAAATAACGTATAGATATATAAAAAGAAGTATTCAAAATACTATTAAAATTTTATACAGCTGCACAAAAATCCAATTTAGGAATTTTTTTTACACGATATCTCAATTTTATTGAAAGTAACTTTCTATAGAAAAAAGATTTAGAACGAATATATTTCAATATTTTTTTGTCCAAAAAAGGATAAATGCTAATATATACTTTTATTAAGTTCATATCATGGGTAATACATATTTTAATCAAAGTGACTAAAAATTTATTTTGACTTTGATTAAAATAGATTTCTTTATTAAGAATTTCTGCTATTTCTATAAAAAATATTGAAGATAATTTCTCATTTTTAATCAAGTTCATTTTTTTCATAACTTCGTCAATTGAATTAAAAACTTTTTTTCTATTTAATAATATTAAATAAAAAAATTATTTAAAAATTTGTAATAGGGGAAATAATGTTGTAAACTTGTACAGTTTTCATTCTATTCTTTTTTAGGTCTCATAGCTCAGTTGGTTAGAGCACCTGACTCATAATCAGGGAGTCGCTGGTTCAAATCCAGCTGGGACCATTTGTTTTTATATTTGTAACCGGGGAGGGATTCGAACCCACAACTTACAGTTTAGGAAACTGTTGTTCTATCCTAATTGAACTACCCAGTCTTAGTATCTATAATAGAAACAATCGATTTATTTTTTCTCCCTTTTTTAAAAGAAACATAACCATTTTTTGTAGCGTATAAAGTATGATCTTTCCCCATTCCTACATTTATTCCAGGATGATGTTTCGTTCCTCGTTGACGAACTATAATATTCCCAGAATTTACATATTGATTTCCATATATTTTAATACCCAATCTTCTCCCTACTGAATCTCTACCATTTCTAGAACTTCCAGAACCTTTTTTATGAGCCATATTATTTTAATGTTTTTTTTCTAAAAAAGAAATTATTTTTATTTTTGAAAATAAAGGTCTAAATCCATTTTTTACTTTATATCCTTTTCTTCTTCGTTTTTTTAAAATAATTATTTTTTTTCCTTTTATATGTTGTAAAATTTCTATTTGGACACTTATTTTTTCTAAAAAAGGATTTCCTAAAAGAAGTTCTCCTTCTTTAAAAAATAAAAAAACTTGATTTAATAATATTTTTTTTCCTACATTTTCAGAAATGTGAGGAACATAAATATATTTATTTTCAATAAGTTTAAATTGTTTATCTTTTATATTAACAATTGCGTATATCATAAATAATTTTAATACTTTACTTTAGTAATATTTTTTTTGCTTTTAAAAGACTTTCAAATAAATAATTTATTTCTTGAAAAGTATTATATATAGAAAAACTGACACGAATCATCCCTGAAACTTTAAAAAAGTTCATAAGAGGTTGTGCACATAAATGCCCTGTTCTAACCGCAATTCCTAAACGATCTAAAATACTCCCTACATCAAAACAATGTAATTCATCTAAATTAAAGGAAATAATACCAGATTTTACTGAAATATCTATAGAATTTCCATACAATTGAATTCCATCTATTGAACTTAAACGTTTTACAGCATATATTAAAAGCTCTTTTTTGTAATATTGAATATTTGATATCCCTATTTCTTTTACAAAATCTATAGCTGCTCCCCACACGATGATCCCTTCTATATTTGGGGTCCCGGCCTCAAATTTAAACGGTAGATCTGAATAAGTCGTTTTATCAAAACTTACATTTTTAATCATTTCACCTCCAAATTGATAAGGATTTAACTTTTCTAATATTTTCTCTTTTCCATACAATATCCCAATTCCAGTAGGCCCATACATTTTATGGGCGGAAAAAACATAAAAATCAACATTTAAATCTTGTACATCTAAATCTAAATTAGATGGAACTTGAGCTCCATCGACTAAAACTAAAGCACCATATTTATGAGCCTTATCAATAATATATTTCACAGGATTAACAATCCCTAAAACATTAGATATATGACTAATAGATACTATTTTTGTTTTTTCTGAAATAAAAAATTCAAAATCTGTTAATTTTAAAAAACCATTTTCATAAATAGATATTATTTTTAATATGGCTCCTTTTTTTTTACAAAGGATTTGCCATGGAACAATATTTGAATGATGTTCAATACAAGAAATAATAATTTCATCTCCTTTTTTTACAAAAGACTCCATACTAGAAGCTATCAAATTAATTGATTCTGTAGCCCCTTTTGTAAATATAATTTCCGAAGAATGTCTTGCATGAATAAATTTTCTAATTTTATTTCTTACATTTTCTACACATAAAGTAGCTTTATGACTAAGATAATGCAATCCTCTATGAATGTTAGAATTCATAGTAGAATAATAATTTTGAGACGCTTGAATTACCTTAACTGGCTTTTGAGTTGTTGCTGCATTATCCATATAAATCAAAGGATAAGAATATATTTTTTCTTTCAAAATAGGAAATTGATTTCTAATTTCTTGTATTTTTTTTTCTGAAAACATATATTTTATTATAAATATTTATATAATTTTTCCTTCATTTTTTTGTATATAAATTTTTTTAATTCAAAAATATGAACAGAAATTAACATTTCCTCTAAAAAAGACAATAACAATAACATTTTAGCTTTTTTTTTAGGGATCCCTCTTGATTGAAGATAAAATAATTCAGATTCTTGTATATTATCTACGGTACAACCATGTGAACATTTTACATATTCGGAATAAATTTCTAATTGAGGTTTAGCATATATACACGCTTCATCAGAAAGAATCACATTCTGATTTTTTTGGAAAGCATTTATTTCTTTTATAAATTTATTTATAATTATTCTTCCATTAAAAATTCCTTTAGATTTTTCACATAAAATATTTTTGTATAATTGAAAACTATAAGCATCTGAACATAAATGATTCATCAAAGTATGATGATCTACAAATTGTTTTCCTGATAAAAGAGAAATTCCATATAAATAAGAATAAGTTTTTTCTCCGCTAGAATAAAATTTTAGGTTATTTCTTATAAAATTTCCTTGAAAAGAAAAAGTATAAACGGTACATTTACTATTCTTATTTTGTTTAAAAAATGTATTATCTATTGTAGAAGTTTCTATTAAATCATTTTGTATTTTATAGTAGTCAATTATGCTATGATTCATAGCATAAATTTCACTTACAGAATTTATAAATACTAAATGTTTCCTCAAACATTTATAATGTTCTATAATTTTAACATAGGAATGTTCTCCTACTATAATTAAGTTTCTATTATTCAACATAATTTTAGATTCTATCCCTGTAGAAATATGTAATATTTCAATAGGATTTTCTAAAATGACATTATTAGGAATATAAATGCACGCTCCATCTTTTAATAAGATTGTATTTAAAGTATAAAATGCATCATATTGATATGATAGTCTTCCATAAAAATCTTTAATTTCATTTTCTTTAAGTGATACTATGTTTGATAACATAATATTTTCTGTTTGAGCAGAAGACAGATAAGGATCATATTTCCCATCTATAAAAATTAAAACAAAAGATTTTTCTTTTTTAAGAAAAGTTAATTCTTTTATTTTTTTATATTCTGTATTTTTTATTTTTTCATGTTTAAAAATAACATTATAGTCCTGGTTAATAATTGAGTCAATATCCGTATTTTTCCATTCCTCATTCTTTACAGAAGAAGGAAATCCTTTTTTTTGGAAAAAATCAGAATGTTTTCGTTTTAAAAAAGACATATAAGAATCTACTTTTCTTTCATCAGAAGAAAATTTATTAATTAATAATGTTATTTTTTCTCTTAACTGCATTTAATTTTAAAGTTAAACAATTCTTTTATACTTTATTTTTCACTATCCAATCATATCCTTCTTGTTCTAATTTTTCAGCTAATTTTTGATTTCCTGACTGTATAATTTTTCCATTATATAGAATATGAATGATATAATCTGAAAAAATGTAATTTAACAATCTTTTATAATGAGTAATAATTAAAACAGAATTTTTATCATTTCTAAAAGCGTTAATTCCTTGAGCAACTATACGTAAAGCATCTATATCTAAACCGGAATCAACTTCATCTAAAATAGATAATAAAGGATCTAACATCATCATTTGAAATATTTCGTTACGTTTTTTTTCTCCTCCCGAAAACCCTTCATTTAAAGAACGATAGAAGAAGTTTTTTTCAATATTTAATAAAGAAGATTTTTCTTTGATCTTTAATAAAATATTTTTAGAAGACATTTTTTTTATATTCCGTCCCTCACGAATAGAATTTAATGCGGTTTTAATAAAATTAACGATTGAGACTCCTGGTATTTCTATTGGATGTTGAAAAGAAAGAAAAATTCCTAAGTGAGCCCGTTCTTCTGGGGAAAAATTTTTTAAATTTTTATTCAAAAAATAAATATTCCCTTTAGTTATTTTATATTTTTTATTTCCTGCAATTATAGAAGCAAGAGTACTTTTTCCAGAACCATTAGGTCCCATAATAACATGACTCTCTCCTGTATTGATTTTTAAACTCACTCCTCTAAGAACCTTTTGATTTTCTATAGAAGCATGTAGATTTTCTATATTTAACATAATTTTTATTATTATCCGACAGATCCTTCCAAAGAAATTTCCAAAAGTTTTTGAGCTTCTACTGCAAATTCCATAGGAAGTTTTTTTAAAACCTCATTACTAAAACCATGTACTATTAAAGAAATAGCTTTTTCTGTATCTATTCCTCTTTGTTTACAATAGAAAATTTGATCTTCTCCAATTTTTGAAGTTGTGGCTTCATGTTCGACTTTAGAAGTCGAATTATATACATGAATATATGGAAAAGTATGAGCTCCACATTTATTTCCAATTAATAAAGAATCACATTGTGAAAAATTTCGAGAATGAATTGCTTGAGAAGAAATTTTAACCAATCCTCTATAATTGTTTTGAGCTTTTCCAGCGGATATTCCTTTTGAAATAATAACACTTTTAGTATGTTTTCCTATGTGTATCATTTTAGTTCCCGTATCTGCTTGTTGAAAGTCTTTAGTTAAAGCCAAAGAATAAAATTGTCCCATAGAAAAATCTCCTTTTAGAATACAAGATGGATATTTCCAAGTAATTGAAGAACCTGTCTCTACTTGTATCCAAGATATTTTAGCTCCTTTTTCACACAAACCACGTTTTGTGACAAAATTAAAAACCCCTCCTTCCCCTTTTTTATTTCCAGGAAACCAATTTTGAACAGTTGAATATTTAATTTCAGCATTTTCTAAGGCTATAATTTCTACTACAGCAGCATGTAATTGATTTTCCTTTCTTTGTGGAGCAGTGCATCCTTCCAAATAACTAACATAGGAATCTTTATCTGCAATAATTAAGGTCCTTTCAAACTGACCTGTTTTATTTTCATTAATGCGGAAATATGTAGATAATTCCATAGGACAACGAACTCCTTTTGGGATATAACAGAAAGAACCATCTGAAAATACAGCTGAATTGAGAGCTGCATAAAAATTATCTTGTTTTGGAACAACTGACCCTAAATATTTTTTTACAATATTTGGATATTTTTTCAAAGCATCGTTCATAGAACAAAATATAATGCCTTGATCTTTTAATTTATTTTTAAATGTAGTGGCTAAAGAAACGGAATCTAGTACGATATCAGTTGCTACACCTGAAAGAGTTTTTTGTTCTTCTATAGGAATTCCTAATTTTTTAAACGTATCTATTAATTCCGGATCCACTTCTTCCAAATTATTTAAATTTATTTTTTTTTTGATAGCAGAATAATAACATATATTTTGAAAATCTGGAACCTTGTATTTTATATTTGCCCATTTTGGGGAATCCATTTTTTTCCATATATAAAAAGATTCCAATCTCCAATCCAACATCCATGTAGGTTCCTTTTTTTTTTCTGTTATTTTTCGAATAACGTCCTCATTTAAACCTACTGGAATTTTATATGATTCTATTGGAGTATAAAATCCATATTTGTATTCAGATTTAGACAAATTTTCTAGTATTTTATTATTTTTTTTCATTATGATGAAAAACTTTTTCCACAACCACAAGTATGTTTAGCATTAGGATTTTTAAAATAAAAACCTTTCCCATCCAATCCATCTGAATATTCTAAAGTTATTCCTTCTAAATAAGGAATACTATTTTTATCTACCAATATTTTCATTTCTTGGTCTTTAAAAAATTTATCTCCTTCTTGTTTTTTTTGATCAAAAGTTAATTCATAAGACATACCTGAACATCCTCCAGTTTTGACTCCAAATCTTACGAAAGAAATATCCTTAGATAGGCCTTCTTTTTTCATAAGAGAAATTAGTTTATTTTTAGCTTTTTCAGATATAAAAACCATAATATTAATATTTATAATTTTGTATCTTTCACAAGATAAAGATATTTTTTTCACAATTAACTATTCCAAATAATTTTTGTAACTCCTTTTTTTATTCCCCATTTGTTCGACATCCCAGCATTAATTTCCAAAATATATTTTATATTTATGGGAGAAGTAAAATTTCTTATTTCTATATCCTTCATAGGACTTACGTATTCATCAACAAAAACAACAGTATCAAATTGATTAATATATACAATATCTAAAGGAATTCGTAAATCTTTCATGTTTATTTGTTTATATTCTTCTTGGCTTTTCAATAAGAATAACATTCCTCTATCTTCTTTAAGAAAAGATCTATATTTTAATCCGTTTCTTTTTTCTGTATCTCTATGTGCTAATTCTACATCTATTTTTTTTATGATATAATTATTATTTTTCAAATACAGTTCTCCATCTTTAAGAAATTCTATTTCAAGTATGTTTCCAATATCTAACAATATATCAGAGGGAAAATCAATTCTTTCAGAAGATTCTATAAATAAACATAAAATCAATAAATAAAAAAAAATATTATTTTTTTTCATAATGAAAAAAAACATTTTTTAATTTTTGACCAATTAAGAAGAAAAAATCCAAACATAATAAAAGGAATGCTAAGCCATTGTCCTGTATTTATATATAAAAAGTGAATCAATTCTTCTCCTTGTGGTTCTTTCATAAATTCTAGTAAAAAACGAATAGACCAAAGTAAAATAAAAAAGATACCGGATAAAAATCCATTACAATTTTTTTTTCCGATTCTATAAAAATAGCAAAGTAATAAAAAAGTGAATAGATAACCGATAGATTCATAGATTTGTGTAGGATGTCTGGGAATTATTTCTCCATATTCTGTATCCATTTGAATAAATTTTACTGCCCATGGCAATTTTTCATTACATGGTTTTCCTATAATTTCAGAATTATAAAAATTTCCTATTCTGATGAAAACAGCAGATATAGATACGGGAATACATAATCTATCACATAACCAAATAAAAGATTTTTTCTTTAGGATTTTTTTACTATAAAATAGATTGGATAAAATAATTCCTATAGTTGCACCATGACTAGATAAACCTCTATAACCAACAAATTCATAACCTTTTATAAATCCTAATAAAAAATTATGTTTATTTTCTTTTATAGGAAGGAAGGCTTCAATCCAATGATCTGAAAAATATGAAAAATCATAAAATAAAACCTCACCAAATCTCGCTCCTATAATAGTTCCAAAAAAAGTACATATAAATAAAGGGTCCAAATATTTTTTATGTATATTATCATTTTGATAAATATATTTCATAATATACCATCCTAATGAAAAAGAAATAACAAACATTAGACTATAAATATGAATAAAAAAACCTTTCCACAAATTAAATTTGTGAATTGGATCCCAATTAATATATTCTAATGTTTTCATGATTATAAAATTTACTTAATTAATAGGATCATAACCCGATGCCCCCCAAGGATTACATTTTACAAATCTTTTTGCACTTATAAGAATAGCTTTAAAAAAATGGAATTTTTTTAATGATAAAATCATATAATTTGAACAAGTAGGTATATATCTACAATTATTTCCTATACATGGAGATATCCCTATTTGGTATAATCTGATAATTTTTATAAAAAAAATTCTTATAATTTTCATGTTGTATATATTTTATTGGTTTTTAATAAAATTTAAAGATGAACCAAATTTAAACCATTGAATTTGGTTTTCATTATAAGAATGATGAACTATTATTTCTTCTTTATATCCATTTTTATGAATTAATTCTATTTTAACATTTTTATTAGGACATATATTTTTTATATAAAAATGCAATATATCTTCTTCTTGAATTTTGTAATAGTCATCAGGATTTAAAAAAGTTAAAGCTAAAACTCCTTGTTTTTTCAGATTAGTTTCATGTATTCTGGAAAAAGATTTAACCATAACTATACGAACTCCTAAAAAACGAGGTTCCATAGCCGCATGCTCTCTTGAAGAACCTTCTCCATAATTATCCTCTCCTACAATCAAGGAGGGAATATTTTTCGACTTGTAAAATTTAGCAACATTATAAACTGTATTATAACTTCCTGTTATAATATTTTTTATTTTATTTTTTTCATGATTGAAAGTATTTATAGCCCCCATTAATAAATTTTCAGAAATTTTTTCAAGATGTCCTCTATATTTTAACCAGGGCCCAGCCATTGAAATATGATCCGTTGTACATTTTCCTTCAATTTTAATTAAAAGTCTAACATTTAAAAAATTATTTCCATCCCATGCTAAAAAAGGGGATAAAGGCTGTAACCTACTAGAATTTTTTTTTATGATCACAGATAAATTTTTTCTTTTTTCTTTTTTTGAAAAATTTTCATATCCTAATTCTTTTATATTAAAATTTTTTGTAGGAATTTCCATTGATTTAGGTTCTTCAAATTTTACATCCTCCCCTATTTCATTTTTCAATGTATCTTTTCTAGGATCAAATGTTAAATCACCAGAAAAAATTAAGGCAGTGACAATTTCTGGAGAAGCTATAAAAGCATGTGTTTTTGGATTTCCATCATTACGAGATGAAAAATTTCGATTAAAGGTATGGATGATTGTATTTTTTACGTTTTTTTTATTTTCATTTCTAATCCATTGTCCAATACAAGGACCACAAGCATTAGAAAAAATTTTAGCTCCAATATCTTTAAAACTAGATAAAAATCCTTTTTCATACATAAGAGAAAAAACTTTTTTTGAGCCTGGTGATATCATATATTCTGAATGAATTTTCAATTTTTTCTTTTTTGCTTGTTGAATTATTGATATTGCCTTTGATAAATCTTCATAAGAAGAATTTGTGCAAGACCCAATTAATCCTACCTCAATTTTAGTTGGCCAATTATTTTTAGCTGCTTCTTTCTTCATTTTAGAAATAGGAGTAGCTTTTTCTGGAGTAAAAGGACCATTAATATGTGGTTCTAAAACATTTAAATCTATTTTGATAACTTTATCATAGTAATTATATGGTTTTTTATATATTTCTGGATCCGCTTTCAAAAAATCTTTTATTTTTTCAGACATGATAGATACCTCATTTCTTCCATTTTTATTCAAAAAATCTTTCATGTTATCATCATAAGGAAATAAGGATGCTGTAGCACCTATTTCTGCTCCCATATTACATATAGTAGCTTTTCCAACACAAGAAATACTCTCAATTCCATCTCCAAAATATTCAATAATATGATTTGTTGCTCCTGAAACTCCAATTATACCAGACAATTTTAATATCACATCCTTAGGAGAAGTCCACCCATTAATTTTCCCTATTAAATTTACTCCAATGATTTTAGGAAATTTCAATTCTAAAAATGATCCTGACATAACTTCAGCAGCTTCAGATCCTCCAATTCCTACTCCTAACATCCCTAATCCTCCAGCATTAGGAGTATGAGAATCTGTTCCGATAATAAAACCTCCAGGAAATGCATAATTCTCTAGAATAACCTGATGTATAATACCGGATCCAGGCCCCCAAAAATCTATGCCATATTTATGAGATGCAGATCTCAAAAAATTATATACTTCTTCATTTCTTTCTATAGCATTTTTTAAATCTAAATATGATCCATCTTTAGCAGATATAAGATGATCACAATGAACAGAAGTTGGGACAACCGTTTTATATTTTTTAGTTTGCATGAATTGAAGTAATGTCATTTGAGCTGTAGCATCTTGCATGACAATACGATCTGGAATAAAATTGATGTAACATGAATCTCTAAATTTTTGAATATCAAAATTATATGCTTGTCTTTCTTTTATTTTACTCCATAAATGAGAGTACAAAATTTTTTCCGAATAAGTCATAGGATGATTTATAACATTTCGAATTTTGTCAATTCTATACAAAAAATTTGTATAAAAATCTCGAATCATATCAAGATCAAAAATCATAAAATTATTATTTTAAAAATAATATACATAAATTATGTTTCGTTTAAAAAAACACTTACTTCCTTGTAGAAGTCTGTAGGATTGTCTATATGAATCCAATGATTAGATTTTTTTATAGTACAAATTCTATATTTAGGAAATAACTTACGTATAGAATAATGGTCTTTATGAAGAAGATAATTCGAATATTCTCCTCGTAAAAATAGTGTAGGGCCATGATATAAACCATTTTTTATTTCTTTATGAATTAAAGAATCATAATTTTTTTCAATATTTAATAAAGAAAAAGAAAAACATAATTTTCCATTTTTTTGTCTTTTAGTACACTTAGAAAAAAATGACCTGACTTTCATATCATCTATCCAGATTTTTAAAAAAAAATCAAGATCTTTTCTGCTTTTAATGATATTGAAATCTACTTTTTTTAAAATATAGATTAGTTTTTTTTGATTAATATCAATGTAAGCTTTAGGGCTAATATCCACAATTATCACTTTTTGTGGAATAATAGGATATTTAATAGAAAATTTCATAACTGCCCTTCCTCCCATAGAATGTCCTAATAATATAGGATGATTTAATTCATAAAAACAAATATATTTTAATATATCTGTTGATATGATATCATAATTCATTTTATCTGAAATAAAACTATTTCCATGATTCCTAATGTCTAATAAATGAACTTGATAAGTTTTTTCAAATTTTTTAGCAAAAGAAATCCAATTTTTTCCATTTCCAAACAAACCATGAAAAACTAAAATAGGAGGACCAGATCCATAAATTTTAGAATTTAATATCATTTTAATACTTTATGAATTTTTTTTAAATAACTTTGTATTGTATTTTCTAATCCCATATATATAGATTCGTTAATTAAAGCATGTCCAATTGATACCTCTGATATATAGGGGATTTTTTTTATTAAAAAAGAAATATTATCCAAATTTAAATCATGTCCAGCATTAATTAACATATGATTATCAACAGCAATTTTTGCTGTATCAACATATATATCAATACAATTCCATTTTTTATCTTCATATCCTATAGCAAAATAGCCTGTATATAATTCTATCCTATCTGCTCCTGTTTTAGCTGCATATGGGACTAATTCAGGTTTTGGATCTAAAAAAATGGAAGTACGAATTCCATAATCTTTTAATTTTTTAATTTTATCTGTCAAAAAATCTTGATACAAGAAAGTATTCCATCCAGAATTTGATGTTATTACATCTTCAGAATCAGGAACTAAAGTTACTTGTGAAGGCTTAACATCTAATACTAAATTCATAAATTTTTCAGTAGGATTTCCCTCTATGTTCAATTCTGTTGTAATAACAGAACTTATATCATAAACATCCTTATATGTAATATGTCTTTCATCAGGACGTGGATGAATAGTTATTCCTTGACATCCAAATTTTTGAACATCTATTGCGACCTGCAAAACATTAGGAATATTCCCACATCTTGCATTTCTTAATGTAGCTATTTTATTAATATTTACACTTAAGTTTACCATTTTTTTAAAACTTCTTTTTTCGTTACTTGTGTAACTTCTAAATCAAATTCTTTGGATGCTGTTAATAAATGATCAAAAACGCTAGCTTGTATTTGTTCATATTTGATAGATTCAGAAGTATTCGTGAAACAATATAATTCTACAGGTAAACCATAAGGAGTAGGTTCTAAATGTCTTACCATCAAAGTTTCTGATTGTGATATTTTTGGATGTTGAGATAAATATTCTAATGCATATTGACGAAAAAGACCAATATTTGTTAATCTTCTTCCATTAATATTTATACTTATATCAATATTTTTTTTTTTGTTGAAAATATCTATTTTTTTTTGTTTTTGTTGTATATAATTTTTTATTAAATAAATATGTTGAAATTTTTTTAATTCATCAGAATTACAAAAATGGAAAGATTGTATATTAAACAATATAGATCTCTTAATTCTACGTATGTTTTTTTGACGCATAAATTCAAAATTAGTAACGGCAGTAGAAATTAAATCATAAGTAGGGACGCTAGTAATAGTTTTATCAAAATTTTCTATTTTCGCAGATGTTAAATTTATTTCAATAACTGTTCCTTCTATATTATATTTAGGAATTCTGATCCAATCCCCTACTTTTATCATTTTTGTGGATGCCATTTGAATTCCTGATACAAATCCTAATATTGTATCTCTGAATACCAATATCACAAAAGCAGTTATAGCTCCTAAACTTGTAAGGATAGTAATAAGATCATTTTTAGTAAGAATAGCAATAATAACTAAAATGCAAAATATAATGGATATAATTTTCAGTAATTGTGAAAAAGAACGAACTGCTATTGTTTGATGATTATTTTCACTTGTAGCTATTCTCATAATGGAATTTACAACCCGAATTAAAAATTGTAAAACAATCAAAACGAATAATATATCAAATATTTTTTCTATATAAATGATAATTGTATGATAGTTTTTAAAAAACGGTTTAATTAATATTAAACCAATTGATAATGGGAAAAAATGTGCTAAACTATCAAAAACTTTATTTTCATATAAAATATTATCCCAAACAAAATGAGTAGAATTCACTATTCTTCTACCTATAAGACGAACTCCTCTATTAAAAATAAATTCCAAAATTATTAGAAAAATAGTAAAAAATAACATTTTACCTATTATAACAAGAGTTATAGTCCCCCATTTTTTGAGATCTAAATTATGTAGAAAATCATAAATTTCTTGGATTTGAAAAATAATTGTTCCTACTTTTTCTATAAAAATTTTATAACACATGAGTCGAAATTCTTATCAAGAATAAAATAGAATATTTCACTATATTTTGAGTTATTATTAATAAATATTTAAAATTTTATTTTTTATGTTTTGTAGATTGAATAATATAATAGATATTGAGTTTGTTTAGAAAGATAAAAATTTCGACTCAATTTTTTAAAATTTTATACTT